>JAGHVC010000161.1 GCA_018064505.1 Candidatus Minthosoma caballi
ACTTGCTGTTTAAGGAGCCTTTTACTATTGTCCGTTAACTCCCATTAACTCCCGCTAACTCCTATTAACTCCCATTCAACTGGAGCTTGCGAAAGTTGAATTATTTATATATTGCTTATGAACACCTACTTGTTTATTCCCTTTGTCAGGGTGTGACTACATCATGCCACCCATGCCAGGAGCACCCATTGGCATCTCAGGCTTATCTTCCTTAGCATCACAAATCACGCACTCTGTTGTGAGGAACATGCCTGCGATAGATGCTGCGTTTTCAAGAGCTACGCGAGTAACCTTAGCTGGGTCGATGATACCGCTCTCGCGAAGGTTCTCGTAAGTGTCCTTGCGAGCATTATAGCCGAAGTCGCCCTTGCCGTTGCGTACTTTCTCTACAACAACCGAACCCTCAAGGCCTGCATTCTCAACAATCTGACGAAGAGGCTCCTCGATTGCGCGCTTGATGATCTTGATACCTGTTGTCTCGTCAGCATTCTCGCCTACAAGTCCTTCAAGACTCTCAATGGCACGAACAAGAGCTACGCCACCACCAGGGATTGTGCCTTCCTCAATTGCTGCGCGAGTAGCACAGAGAGCATCGTCAACGCGATCCTTCTTTTCCTTCATCTCTACCTCTGATGCAGCGCCAACATAGAGCACGGCAACACCGCCAGAGAGCTTGGCAAGACGCTCCTGAAGCTTCTCTTTGTCATACTCAGAAGTTGTGTTCTGAATCTCGTTCTTAATCTGGTTTGTGCGATCAGTGATATTCTCCTTAGCACCCTTGCCACCAACGATTGTAGAATTGTCCTTTGAAACAGTAACCTTCTCTGCAGAGCCAAGCATTTCGAGAGTTGCCTGCTCAAGCTTGATGCCCTTCTCTTCGCTGATTACGATGCCGCCAGTGAGCACTGCGATGTCCTCAAGCATAGCCTTACGACGGTCGCCAAATCCTGGAGCCTTGACAGCGCAAATCTTGAGCTGAGTGCGGAGACGGTTAACCACGAGAGTGGTAAGTGCTTCTGACTCAACATCCTCAGCAATGATGAGGATAGGACGGCCAGTCTGCACAGCAGGTTCGAGCACAGGAAGAAGCTCCTTGAGGTTTGAAATCTTCTTGTCGTAGATGAGGATGAGTGGATTCTCCATCTCGCACTCCATCTTTTCTGTGTTAGTAACGAAATATGGAGAGAGGTAGCCACGATCGAACTGCATGCCTTCAACAACTCCGATAGTAGTCTCGCGACCCTTAGCTTCCTCGATAGTGATTACGCCATCCTTGCTAACCTTCTTCATAGCATCGGCGATGAGCTTGCCAATCTCCTGATCGTTGTTGGCTGAAACTGTTGCAACCTGCTCGATTGAGTCGTAGTTGTCGCCAACCTGGATTGCCTGAGCTTTGATGTTTTCAACAACCTTAGCCACAGCCTTGTCAATGCCACGCTTCAAGTCCATAGGATTAGCACCTGCAGCCACATTCTTCAAACCTGTAGCAACGATGCTCTGTGCGAGAACAGTTGCAGTTGTTGTGCCATCACCAGCATCATCACCTGTCTTAGAAGCAACAGACTTTACCAACTGAGCTCCTGTGTTCTGGAATGCATCAGCAAGCTCAATCTCCTTAGCCACAGTCACACCATCCTTAGTGATGTGTGGTGCGCCAAACTTCTTCTCGATAATAACATTGCGGCCTTTAGGACCGAGAGTCACTTTCACTGCATTAGCGAGCTGATCAACGCCCTGCTTCAACTGCTCGCGTGCTTCTATATTGAATTTAAGTTCTTTTGCCATAGTTTTGTCGTTTTAATCGTTTATTCGTTTAGTCGATTATTAGTAAAGTCGTTTAATCGTTTTAATCGATTATTCGTTTAATCGTTTATTCTATTATTTATTTCAGCACTGCGAGCACATCGCTTTGGCGCATAATCAAATACTTTACTCCTTCATACTCGAGCTCGCTGCCAGAATACTTGCCATAAAGCACATTGTCGCCCACTTTGAGAATCATTTCCTCATCCTTAGTGCCGTTGCCTACTGCAACCACCTCACCCTGAAGTGGCTTTTCCTTTGCAGTATCAGGAATGATGATACCGCCGATTGTTTTTTCTTCAGCAGGTGCTGGAAGTACCAACACTCTGTCTGCTAATGGTTGAATGTTCATAAGTCTTATGTTTTTTGTTAATTATATTATTTTATAAGTATAGAGCTCTTAGCCCTCTGCCCTAAAAACAATCACAAACAAAGTGCCACACGAAATGTCTTGCAGCATTGTGTCAGTGTAGCGTGACAAGATGTCACTCGTGGAAAGAAAAAATAGGAACTAAAGGTAAAAAGTCTGAAAATTACAAGAAATGCTGGCGGAAATGCAGTATCTTTGCAAAAGAAGATTAATCATTGATAGACAAAATCCGTATCTCTCTCATGCAACAGCTTTTCCAGTTACAAGATAAAGAATATGCAGCTTTTCAGGCAAAGCTCACTCCTGGCATACCACAGGAGAGCTTCATCGGTGTGCGAGTGCCTGTGTTGCGACAATTTGCAAAGCAGTTTGGCAAGACACCCGAGCATCAGCAATTCATGCAAACTCTGCCTCATCGTTACTATGATGAGAATATGTTGCACGGATTATTAGTCTCGCAGATGCGCGACTATGATGCATGTATTGAGGCTATGGATAAGTTTCTTCCCTACATTGACAATTGGGCAGTTTGCGACATCACTTCTCCACGCATATTTGCTAAGCATAAAGAGCAGCTAATGAACAAAATACACCAATGGGTGGCATCGTCGCACACATACACTTGCCGCTTTGGAATAGAAATGCTAATGAGCCACTACCTCGATGCAGATTTTCGTCCAGAGTATCTTGACATTGCGGCTTCTGCTCGCAGCGATGAGTATTATGTGAAAATGATGGTTGCATGGTATTTTGCTACTGCATTGGCAAAGCAGTGGGATGCAACCGTTCCTTATCTTGAAAATAAAGTGCTTGCTCCGTGGACTCATAACAAGACCATTCAGAAAGCTCGCGAAAGCTACCGCATCACTCCTGAGCAGAAAGAATATCTTAATGCATTGAAAATAAAGAAATAGCCATCTCTCTTTATGCTTGATAAATACGGAATACGAATAGGAATCTCTGATGTGAAAGCAATGGCCCAAGAAGCACAGTGCCCAGAGGTGATGAAGAAGATAGTTGACACTGTACATTCTGACGATCCTGTTGAGGCTCGAAATGCAGCCTGGGTGATGACGCATTTCACAGACGAACAAGTGATGATGCTGATGCCTCGTCAGAATGAGTTTATTGACTTAATTCTCACTACAGGCAATTCTTCTTTGCGTCGATTGCTGCTCAATATTATAGAGCGACAAGAAATCAAGGAAGAGAATCTGCGCACCGACTTTCTCGATTTCTGTTTAGAGCATACATCTTCTCCTACCGAACAGCCGGGTATTCAGTCGCTGTGTATGAAACTTGCTTATCGTCAGTGCCGTTTCTATCCCGAACTGATGGAGGAGTTTCGCAACATGCTGCAACTGATGCAGGACGGCTATGCTAAGAGTGTAATGGGACTGAGAAGGAAATTTTTGTCAGCAAAGCCTTCTATTTTGTAATCTTGGTACCCGTTTTAGCGTAAGTGACTGATACTGGCTTTTCAAGCTCTTTTTGAATGTAGAAAAGAGATAACATGTCTTATCAGCGATTATTCACTTTTTTCAGTGCATCATAGTCTGTTTCGCCAGCAATGATGCGCTGTTTAGGCTCGTATTTTTCGGATAAAACATTACGCTTATCATCCCTCCAATGGCACTGAATGCCTGCAAGATCGAAGAGCAACTGAGACACATCGTCAGTGAGCAACGGACGATGCAAAGCCTGTTTTATGCATTCCACTACATCGCCGTGCTGTGCTTGATACTTGGCAGAGCACCAAATCCACATAGGCACTTCATATTCTTGATGAGCTATTTGCCATGTAGGAGTTTGGAATAGGCGCCCCATAACATGTTGGTCATCATATATTTCCTCACCATGGTCGGCAACAAAAACAACCACAGCATCCTCGTCTTCATAAAGGGAGAGAATCTTATTGAGTACCATGTCATCGTAGTGTGTTGCATTATCATAATGCATCACCGTTTGTCGTTCTTCCTTTGTAAGACTGCGGTTCAAGACATCCTTGTCTGTGAAGCGTCCCTGGCCTTCAGGATAGCGGTTTTTATAATCAAAGTGCTGCCCAACAAGGTGTATTATGTCAAGTTTTGGCCGCATGTTATCTACGGTGTTTTTATCCTCATGGCGTCTCCGTCTTGTGTGCATTCCTCTTATTCCTTTTATTTTTTCGCGGTTGCCATTCTGATAGTCTTCAAATATCTTGAGAAATTTCAAGTCACTACCATAAGCTTTTTCATTACGATAATCAAACATTGTATCGCATAGAGTCATGTTTGTTAAGAAGAAAAATCCCGCCTGATTGGTGCTTGTCTTGTGCAAGCCTCGCATTACATACTGATTGCTGAAGAACGCTACTTCATATCCAGCCCTGCGGAACAAGGCGGGGAAGAGTGGACACTCGCTGATGCTAAGTTCAGAGGAGCAGTTCCATGTAGAGAACATGTTGAGGAATACATTACTTGTGATGTTCCATGGTGTTACGACATCGTCGAAGACAAAGAGTTCACCAGCGGCTTGGCGTTTTTCCTGCAAAGGAGTGGTGGGAAGAGCGTAGTCGTAGAGCGAAGAGTGGTGTTTGTTATAGCTCTCGCCGATAACGAGTACGATATAGGGTGAACGGTATGAACAGCTGTCAATCTGTGCATTAAGGGTGGCTAGCTCGATGCTGGCAAGCATCGTCTTAGATTGAATAGTGGCACTCCAAGCCTGAAGAATGCGATGAATTGGGGTGGAAACTTCCTCATGATAACGACGGAAAATCAGTCCTTCGGTGTCCTGAGGGTCACAGTCGGGAGAGAAGAATTGCAGGAAATGGTACATTGGTACAGCTTCCAATGCAATGGATATCACTGCGCAACATCCCATCAAAATTGTGATTATGCTACGCGTTCTTTTCTTTATTTGTATCTTTGCAACTTGCTTATACAATGCTTGACCGATGGGAGGAATCATAGATAAAGGCAGCAGTACGATAAACGATAATAGTAGCAGGATACGCCAGTTTTCAATTATGTCTGGTTTTAGATAGGTCTGGAAGAACTCGGAAGCTTCGCGCATGTCGGTGAGGAACACAGCAGTAAACAAATGTGGTGTAATGCCACTGAGCAGATGTATTTGGCAATAAACATCTACAAGGCAAACGAAGATTACCGCTTCGCCTACTATAAACTGCAACGCCATGCGGATGTAGCGTGGCAGCAGTCCAATAGGCAATGAGAGCAACACAGTAGTGGCAACAGATGCCGTGAAGCAATGAAAAGACAGCTTGCCTTCAGGGACATAATACCCCAAAATGCAAGCTGTCAGTGTAAATAAGAGGAGGCGCCATGAGCGACGCACACCTATCTTATCTAATAATCGCATCGTGATTTTTATTATTTCTTTGAGAGGATTTGATCATAATCTACTTCTCCGTCATCTTCTATGAGATATAGTTTTCCGCCAAGAACAGCGCAGTAGTATGTTTCTTTATATCCCTCGATAATAGCTGTTGCTTCTGCAACATACGCATTGAGTGCCTTATAAGTGAACGGATCCTCGTACTTGTCAACATAACTTCCTGACTGATACATTGACTTCATTATGCCAGTACCATCGCTCTTAGTTACAACTTCAGTCTCGCTATATGAATCTTTGAAGTACCAAGTGCCTACAAATTTGCTGTTATCAGCCTTTCCGAGGTTTGCTCCTTCTCTATAGAGGATAAACTCGATATCGCCATCAGCCTCCTCAACGAGCATAAAGCCATCAACGAAACGAATAGTATAGCCATTATCACCACTGCCATAGTTATTAGATTTGCGTAAGATGCCAGTATTACCAGACATAGTGTATGTGAAGTTATCCTGATCAACCTCTACTTTACCTGTTGATGAATTATTGTATCTTTCGGTGATCAAGCCAGAACCATCCTTTCCGAATTGTACCATTATTTTGTTCTCAGCACTAGTAATAGCATAGTATGTTCCTACAATGTTGTCAGCAGAAGCTCCTGCATCACCAGAACCAGTACCAGAATTTGTACCTGTGTTTGTTCCTGTTTCTGTACCTGAACCAGAAGCACCGTTATCATCATCGTCATCACCACAAGAAATAACGGTAAAAGATGTTGCAAATGCAAATGCCAAAAGGGCAATAAAGCCCCAAATCTTCTTTGTTTTCATTGCTTTTGTTTTTATTTTATTAAATTAAAAATGTAATAATTTCTTTTAAGCGTCTTTATGACGCTGCAAATTTACATGTTTTTTTAGAAACGCCAACCAATGTAATCAGAAAATACTCGATAAAAAGTTATCAGCACTGTCTAAATCCTCTATTTTAACCTTTTACGATTCTCTTGATTTCGTTAAGCTTGTTGAGGGCTTGCAGCGGAGTGAGCGAGTCGAAGTCGAGTCCGAGAATCTCGTCGCGAATCTGGCAAAGTACAGGATCGTCGAGCTGGAAGAAGCTGAGCTGCGAGCTGCCTGCTGACTGAATGGCATGAGTTGGTGGGCGCGAGATGCTGTCGCCAGAATTGTTAGCTTCAAGTTCTTTGAGCACTTGTTCTGCGCGTTTCACCACAGCAGGCGACATGCCTGCAATCTTGGCAACATGAATACCGAATGAGTGGGCAGAACCGCCTTCCACAAGCTTGCGCATGAAGATAACTTTGCCATTGAGTTCGCGCACGCTCACATTGAAGTTCTTTACGCGTGGCAGCGAGTGCTCCATCTCGTTAAGTTCGTGATAGTGAGTAGCAAAGAGAGTGCGTGCATGTGCCTTTGGGTTTTGGTGAATGTGCTCAACGATGGCCCATGCAATGCTGATGCCGTCGTAAGTTGATGTGCCTCGTCCCAGCTCGTCGAAGAGCACGAGTGAGCGTGGAGAGAGGTTGTTGAGTATGCTTGCTGCCTCATTCATTTCTACCATGAAAGTAGATTCGCCAACGGAGATGTTGTCGCTGGCTCCTACGCGAGTGAATATCTTGTCGGTGAGTCCAATGCGAGCGCTGTCGGCTGGCACAAAGCTGCCTATTTGTGCAAGTATAGTGATGAGGGCAGTTTGTCTCAGCAGAGCTGATTTACCTGCCATGTTAGGACCTGTGAGAATGATAATCTGCTGACGCTCAGTGTCGAGGTAGAGGTCGTTTGCCACATACTGCTCACCCACAGGCATCTGTTGCTCGATGACAGGGTGTCGGCCTTGCTTGATGTCGAGCACTGTGCTTTCGTCCACCACAGGGCGGTTGTAGCGATGCTCACGCGCTGTGAGTGCAAAAGAGAGGAGGCAGTCTATTTGACCAATGAGTGTGGCATTTGTCTGAATCTGAGGTATGTAGTCGGCTGCAGCAACCATGAGTTCGTTGAACAAGCGACTCTCAAGAGCAAGAATCTTTTCTTCTGCTCCAAGTATCTTTTCTTCGTATTCTTTCAGTTCTTGAGTGATGTAGCGCTCTGCCTGAGTGAGCGTCTGCTTGCGTATCCACTCCTGAGGCACAAGTTCCTTGTAGGTGTTGCGCACCTCCATGTAATAGCCAAACACATTGTTGAAACCTATCTTAAGGCTTTGTATGCCAGTAGCTTCTGCTTCACGCTGCTGAATCTGCAAGAGGTAGTCTTTGCCGCTATAGGCAATCTGGCGCAGTTCGTCAAGCTCGGCATTTACGCCGCTGGCAATCACTCCACCCTTGTTGATTGCAATAGGTGGAGATGGCTGAAGCTCTCGCTCTATGCGATTGCGAAGGTCGGCACAGGCTTCGAGTTGATTGCCAATAGCTTGAAGGCTTGCGTTGCTGGCATTCAGGCACATGTTCTTTATTGGCTCAATGGCTTTGAGGGCAAGCATCAGCTGCACCATCTCACGAGGGTTGACACGGCCAACAGCCACCTTGCTGCCTATGCGTTCGAGGTCGCCAATCTGCTGAAGCAGCTCTTCGATGCTGTCGCGCAGTTCTGGATCTTTGAAGAAGTGCTCAACGATGTTTTGTCGCTCAACAATAGGCTTCACATCCTTCAGAGGGAACACAACCCAGCGGCGCAGCATGCGAGCTCCCATAGGTGAAACGGTTTTGTCTATCACAGAAAGAAGGCTATTGCCCCCCTCATTCATAGGGTTGATAAGCTCAAGGCTGCGAATGGTGAATTTGTCCATTCGCACATATTTGTTCTGCTCAATCTGTGAGATGTTTCGTATGTGGGAAATGTGGGTGTGCTGTGTCTGCTCAAGGTAATATAGCACAGCGCCTGCTGCTATGATGCCGTTTTTGAGATGCTCCACTCCGTAGCCTTTCAGATTCTTTGTGCCGAAGTGAGTGAGCAGCTTGCGTCGTGCAGAGTCGTCGGTGTAGATCCAGTCTTCAAGCTCGAAGGTGAAGAAGCGACTGCCAAAATTTCCTTCAAACATTGGTCGCTTGCCATGTTCGAAAAGCACTTCCTTTGGAGAGAAATTAGTGAGCAGCTTGTCCACATAGTCGGTAGTGCCTTCTGCGCAAAGGAATTCGCCGGTAGATATGTCGAGCAATGCCATTCCGCATGCTGTCTTGCCAAAATGCACAGAAGCAAGGAAGTTGTTCTCCTTGGTGCTCAGCACATTATCTGTCATTGCAACACCAGGAGTGACGAGCTCTGTGATGCCTCGCTTCACGAGTTTCTTCGTGAGCTTAGGGTCTTCAAGCTGATCACAGATGGCTACTCGCTTGCCGGCACGAATCAGTTTGGGCAGATAGGTGTCGAGAGCATGATGTGGAAAACCTGCCATTGCTGTGCCGCTGGCTGATGTGCCAGCCACGCTGCTTCGTTTCGTCAGCGTGATGCCAAGTATCTCGGCCGCAATGGTTGCATCTTCATTATATGTTTCGTAGAAGTCACCGCAACGGAAAAGCAGCAAAGCGTCGGGATGCTTTGCCTTGAGGTCATAGAACTGACGCATCATCGGGGTGAGTGAAGCCCCGCCCTTACCCTCTCGTTGAGGGAGAGATTTGGAAGATACTCCGCTATCTGGTTGACTGCTATTTCGTGGCATATATGTATATGTGAGTTTTCGTGTTTATAGACCATCCAGCGGCTACTACTCCTAGGCATGAAGGGTAGATGTAAGGGGGAAGGTCTTTGTTTTTTTCTTGCAAAGTTAATAAAATCAATGTTAAAATCAATGCCCCAAGTCATAAAAATAATTGAAAACGAAATATATGTGTGCCGCTTATGAGATTTATATGTAAAATTCTTACTAATTTTGCACCCACAAATTTGCTTGACACTAATAGATGAAAAGGTTGCTTCAACATATCGCATTGATGCTTTGCATGTTTTTGGGCATTGCGGGCACAGTCAGGGCACAGATTAAGGCTGATGCTCAGACTGATCGCGACATGACTGGAGAGCCGATTTTCTCTCATTCGCTATACTACACCGGCATGGTGGAATATGATGGCGAAATGATTCCAAGCTTTGCTTACAGCGACTTCTATGTTTTTAAGAAGCTGGTTTTCAAAAATGCCGCTCAAGCAAAGAAATACTATAAAATTGCAAACAACATCAAGAAGGTGTACCCTATTGCTTGCGAGATTCAACGCACAGTCAATCGCACGATTGCTCATCTCGATTCTCTTCCCACAAAGAAAGAGAAAGATGCCTATATGAAGAAAGCGGAGAAAGACCTGAAGGCTGAGTATTATCCACGACTGAAGAAGCTCACTTTCTCGCAAGGCAAATTGCTCATCAAGCTTATAGACCGTCAGTGCGACATGACTGGCTACGACCTTATCAAGCAATACATGGGCGGTTTCAAGGCTGGTTTCTACAACGCTTTTGCTAGCCTCTTCGGAGCCAGCTTGAAGAAGGAATACGATGCTGAGGTTGACGACCGCTTGACTGAACGAGCAATATTATTGATTGAGAGCGGGCAAATGTAAATTATGGAAATGCGCAAATTGAAAATTACAGAAATGGGGCGAATGAGCGTGGAGGAGTTTCACGCTGCTGATAAGATGCCTCTTGTGGTGGTGCTTGACGATGTGCGCTCCATGTACAATGTGGGCAGTGTGTTTCGCACTTCCGACGCATTTCGAGTTTCTGCCATCTATCTTTGTGGCATTACAGCACAGCCGCCCCACCCTGAAATTCACAAGACAGCGCTTGGCGCCGAAGACACCGTGTCTTGGCAGCACTTCGACAACACTATGGATGCCATTCAGTCGCTCAAAGCAGACGGATTCACCATCTTCAGCATTGAGCAATGCGAAGGCAGCACTATGTTGCAATCCATTCAGCTTGACCGCACAAAGAAATACGCCATCGTGATGGGCAACGAAGTGAAAGGCGTCAAGCAGGAAGTAGTCAATGCCAGCCACAACTGTCTTGAAATTCCCCAGTACGGCACCAAGCACAGCCTCAATGTCTCAACCACTGCAGGCATGGTGATCTGGGAATTTGCCAAGCAACTTTTGATACGCTAATATCCCCGAAAAATCTCTGCCCTTCACGCTTCATCGCTTATGCCTTGTAAACCTTATGGTTTCTGCCCGACAAGCGATAAGGCGTGAAGGGCAGAGACTTTTCTGTAGTACGAAGAGCAGTAATGAGACAAAAAAACGCCCGAATGCTGATAGCGTCCGGGCGTTTCTTGTGTATATGTTTATGTGATTACATTCGCTCTGGCATCTCGATGCCGAGGAGTCCCATGCCGAGGCTGACAACCTTTGCCACAGCCTTTGCGAGGGAGAGGCGGAACACCTTGAGGTCTGCGTTCTCTTCGCCGAGGATGGTGAAGTCGTGGTAGAACTGGTTGAACTCCTTGGTGAGCTCGTAGCAGTAGTTGCAAATGCCTGATGGGTTGTAGTCGGTACCCGACTGGCGCACTGCTGTGCCAAATTGGTTGAGCTTCTGGATGAGCTCTGTCTCCTTTGTTGAGATAGAGATGCTGGTTGGAAGCTCAGCAGGAATTTTGATGCCCTGGTCCTTAGCCTTGCGGAGGATGGAAGCGATACGAGCGTATGTGTACTGAATGAACGGACCTGTGTTGCCGTTGAAGTCGATAGACTCCTCTGGGTTGAAGAGCATGTTCTTGCGAGCATCAACCTTGAGGATGAAGTACTTCAATGCGCCGAGACCTACCTTACGAGCCACTTCGTGTGCTTCGTCCTCAGGCATGTCTGTCTGCTTGGCACGCTCCTTGCTTGCCTCGAATGCGTCGGCAATCATTGCGTCCATAAGGTCGTCGGCATCCACAACGGTGCCTTCACGACTCTTCATCTTGCCGTTTGGAAGCTCTACCATGCCGTATGAGAAGTGCACGAGATCCTTGCCCCACTTGAAACCGAGCTTGTCGAGAAGGATAGAGAGCACCTGGAAGTGGTAGTTCTGCTCGTTGCCTACCACATAAATCATCTTGTCGATTGGGAAATCCTGGAAACGAAGCTTTGCTGTGCCGATGTCTTGAGTCATATAAACGGAAGTGCCGTCGCTGCGGAGAAGCAGTTTTTCGTCGAGGCCTTCTGCATTGAGGTTAGCCCAAACAGAGCCATCTTCGCGACGATAGAAGAAGCCTTTCTCCAAGCCTTCCATCACTTTGTCCTTGCCTTCGAGGTAAGTTTCTGATTCGTAGTATATCTTGTCGAATGACACGCCCATCTTCTTGTATGTCTCGTCGAAACCTGCATACACCCACTCGTTCATCTTCTTCCACAATGTGCGCACCTCAGGGTCGTTCTGCTCCCACTTCACGAGCATGTCGTGAGCCTCAACGATGAGCGGTGCCTCATTCTTTGCTTTTGTCTCAGCAGCTTCTTCGTCCATGCCTTCAGCGATGAACTTTGCCTTGAGTTCCTTCACCTCCTCGCGGTAGTGCTTGTCGAACGCAACATAGTAGTCACCAATGAGATGGTCGCCTTTCTTGCCTGATGTCTCAGGTGTCTCGCCGTTGCCATACTTGAGCCATGCGAGCATTGACTTGCAGATGTGGATGCCGCGGTCATTGACGATGTTGGTCTTCACCACCTTGTTGCCGTTTGCCTCAACGATGCGAGCAAGTGCGCTGCCAAGAAGGTTGTTGCGCACATGGCCGAGGTGGAGAGGCTTGTTGGTGTTTGGCGAAGAATACTCAATCATCACCAATGGAGATGTCTCAGTGACAGGAGTGAAGCCGAACTTGTCGTTGGCATTGATATTGTTGAGGAGAGTGATCCATGGAGCATCGCTGATGACGAGGTTGAGGAAGCCTTTCACAACATTGTACTTTGCCACGATGTCGCCGAGATTCTCCTGAAGGTAAGCACCAATCTCTTCGCCTACCTGCTCTGGTTTCTTGCGAGCAGCCTTGACAAATGGGAACACCACTACTGTGAGGTGGCCCTCAAACTCAGCCTTTGTCTTCTGAAGCTGCACCATCTTTGTGTCAGCTTCCATTTCGTACAGCGCTTTTGCTGCTGCCTGCACGCCTGCTATGATTTTTTCTTCTATTGTCATGGTTTTTGTGTGAATTTTGTGCAAAGGTACGATTAAGTGTGTGAAAAACAAAATTTATTTTGGTTTTTCCGAGCGTGAGTATCTAAGGCGAATAGCAATGCCGCCTTTTTGTCAGAATTATTGAATCTCTCATGCAAAGACTCATTACCATTTATGATGTCTCATCTCCAAACATTGAGAAACTTATAGGCAAAAAAATAGGGCTGCTTTTCTCGCGAAAAACAACCCTGAGAACCAATAAAATCAAATGTCTAATATATATGTAGAAAGAGAGTAAAAACTATTTTTATGATGTGAAGACTTTGTTTTTGATGAATGTTTTGAGTGTGCTTCTCCCCTACTCTATCGACGACCGCCGCGTGAACCACCGCCCATTCCGCCACTGTGAGAGCCACCGCCCATGCTGCCGCCTCTTGAACCACCGCTCATGCTACCACCTCTTGAACCACTGCTCATGCTTGAACCATGGCTTGGTGATGAGCTCATGCTGCGTGTTGGAGCTGAGCTTGCGCTGCGTGTAGGTGCGCTGTTTGAGCGAGAAGAGCTGCGCATGTTGTTTTCGCTGCGCATGCTGCTTGAGCCGTTGTTGCGTGGAGCAAAATTGCTGCTGCTTGGGCTGTATGAGTTGCGAGTGCTTGCATTATTAGTGCGTGATCCTGCATTCTCGCTGCTACGATTGCCAGAGAAGTTGTTGCGTGAACCGCCAGGATTTGTGTTCATCTGAGGAGCGCTGCCATTGTTGTGGTTGATGTTGCCCTGAGGCTGCATGTTTGAACCACCCTGAATGTTGCCCTGAGGACGACCGCCATTATTGCTATTGTTGATATTGCCTTGAGGACGATTTTCATTTCCAGGACGACCACCGTTGTTCATGTTGTTTTGGTTTCCACCCATGTTTCCGTTAGGTCTGCCATTATTGTGGTTTCCACCCATGTTACCGTTAGGTCTGCCATTGTTGTGGTTTCCACCCATGTTACCATTAGGTCTGCCATTGTTGTGATTTCCTTCAAAGTGACCTGGGCGACCAGCTCCTGCATGTCCTGCATTGTAACCACCGTGATGTGGCTGCATGTGCTGGTGCATTACATGACCTCCGCGTGGAGCCATTCCGTGGAAGTAGTGGCCTCCTCTGTAGTGGTTTACATAGTGATGTGGCTCGTGGAAGAAGAAATGATGTATGCCATAGTGATCGTAATCATAGATGCTGAAGCGCCATCCGCGGTTAGCGAAAATGATTGGACGATAGAAATAGCTATAACCCATGAGACGATTCCAAACTATATCGCCGAGCAATGAACGGAGAGCGTAGTCGCGACGAGCGCAAACCTCCATGTAGTCATCGTAGAAGTAGCCAATGGCAACCTCGTCGAGGTACTCGTTCACTCCATAGATGTAGTCGAAGTTGATGCGATAAAGATCGTCGATGATGCTCATTGAACGGATGCCAAGTGTGTATGCCATGCGGTCTGTGAGGAAGCGAGCATTGTTACACATTGCTTCGTAGCTCATGCTTTGAGCATTCATTGTCATTGCACCAAAAAAGATTGCAACAGCTGCGAGGATAGTTCTTAAAGTCTTCATATTATTTTAGTTTTAGAGTTTTTATTGTTTGTTTTTATTTTGATGCTGCAAAGATAATGCAAATATAAACCCCTTGCAAATGGAGTTTTCCTATTTGCAAGGGGATTTTCCCTATCTTGGATGTCTTTTTCTTCAGTCGGCAAAATTCAGTTCGAGCTGTTTTGTACCTAACAGATTGAAAGTCATACGATGATATGGTGTTGTGCCATGTTCCTCAATGCCTTTGCGATGCTCTTTTGTTGGGTAGCCTGCGTTGCGATTCCATCCATAAAAAGGATATTCCTCATGCAAAGCTTTCATATAGTCATCGCGATAAGTCTTAGCGAGGATGCTTGCAGCTGCAATGCTGAGGTACTTTCCATCACCTTTCACAATAGTTTGGTGAGGTACGGCTTCTCCGTCAGCGTTCTTGTAAGGATAGAAGCGATTGCCATCAATGATGAGGTGTTGAGGCCGCACATTTAATGCATCTACTGCTCGGTGCATTGCTGTTATGCTGGCTCTGAGAATATTCATCTCATCAATCTCTTGTGCAGTCACAATTCCTACAGCCCAAGCCACTGCATCTCGTTCTATCTGCTCGCGAAGCGCATATCGCTGTTTGGCAGTGAGTTGCTTGGAGTCATTGAGCAAGTCATTTTTATAATCAGGCGGCAGAATCACAGCGGCAGCATATACACTGCCAGCAAGACATCCCCTACCCGCTTCGTCACAGCCTGCCTCAACAACTCCTTCTTTATAGAATGGTAAAAGGCCATGAGCCCCATCCTGTCCCTCTTTGTGAAGGAGGGAGTTTGTAGATACTTTGTTGGAATGGATATTGGCCTTGTTTACCATATTATAATATGTTCATGTGGTTAACTCCATCCTTCACAGAGAGATATGGAGTGTGTGTATTCTTATTTAGGCTGCTTGCCAATATAAGCAAGGATGCCGCCGTCAACATAAAGCACATGGCCATTTACTGCGTCTGATGCCTTTGAAGCGAGGAACACAGCAGGACCACCGAGCTCGCATGGGTCGAGCCAGCGACCAGCAGGAGTCTTAGCACAGATGAATGAGTCGAATGGGTGACGGCTGCCATCTGCCTGGCGCTCACGAAGAGGAGCTGTCTGTGGAGTTGCAATGTAGCCAGGGCCAATACCGTTACACTGAATGTTGTATTCGCCGTACTCAGAGCAGATGTTGCGAGTGAGCATCTTCAAGCCACCCTTAGCAGCTGCGTATGCAGACACTGTCTCACGGCCAAGCTCAGACATCATAGAGCAGATGTTGATAATCTTACCTTCTTTGCGTTCCATCATCTCAGGAAGAACGGCTGAAGCACAAATGTAAGGAGCAACGAGGTCAATATCAATGACCTGCTGGAACTCTGCGCGCTTCATCTCATGCATTGGGATGCGCTTAATGATGCCTGCATTGTTTACGAGAATATCAATCTGGCCAACCTCTGCGTGAATCTTGTCAACGAGAGCTGCTACAGCTACTTCGTCAGTTACATCACACACATAGCCATGCACATTCTCAATGCCTGCTTCCTTGTAGTTTGCAAGGCCGCGCTCGAGAGCTGCCTCATTGATGTCGTTGAAAATGATGTTCTTAGCTCCTGCCTGAACAAATGCTTTTGCAATGTTGAAACCAATGCCGTAAGATGCACCTGTAATCCATGCATTCTTACCTTCAAGTGAAAAATTAGAAAGATCCATAGTATTTATGTTTTTATATAAGTTTTGTTTTTTCGAAAAGGAAATAACTTTATTCTTTTGCAAATATAGCGAATTTAATTCAACTAAGCCTATTTGCTGCGAGAATTTTTGCCTTTGCCTCGTCTAAAAGAGCAAAAAGCTCGTTTTGTGTTTCGGCACGAAGAATGGCAATGCGAGTTTGACGAAAATCTGGGATGCCTTTGAATAGTGGAGAAGAAGCAAGGTGACGGCGCACATGTATGATGCCGCCAAGCTCTGTACGCTTGCGTTCTTTCAATGCATTATCTTCGCGCAGAGAGTAAGCAACGCTATTCTCAATCTGTCGGCGCAGAACGCTGAACATCCAGTCGAGTGTCATATCTTTGTCATGCTCGCCAGTGTCGAGGAATGTGCGAATATCCTTGAATAGCCATGGCTGTCCAAATGTGGCGCGGCCAATCATCACAGCATCCACTCCATATTGGTCAAACGCATTCTTAGTTTGCTCAGCAGTGCAGATGTCTCCGTTGCCAATAATAGGAATGTGCATGCGAGGATTATTTTTCACTTGCCCGATGAATGACCAGTCGGCTTCGCCTGTGTACATCTGGCTGCGGGTGCGTCCATGTAGGGTAAGTGCTTCAATGCCACAATCTTGCAGGCGCTCTGCAAGATCAACGATGAATGGAATGCCATCAGGATTGATCATTGTTGGCACATCCCATCCCAAGCGAGTTTTCACGGTGACAGGAATCTGCACAGCATCAACTACAGCGCGGGTAATTTCAAGCATCAGTTCTGGTTGTTTCAGCATTCCTGCTCCAGCCCCTTTGCCAGCAACCTTCTTAACTGGACAACCGAAATTTATGTCTAGGACATCGGGATGAGCCTCACTTTCAACAATCTTAGCTGCTTCAACCATAGAAGGCACATCACGACCATAAATCTGAATAGCAACAGGACGCTCTGCATCATCAACACGAATCTTTTCAAGAGAGCGATTAACATTGCGGATAAGGGCATCAGCGCTCACAAACTCAGAATAAACCATGCTTGCCCCAAACTCTTTGCAGAGCATGCGGAATGCCTGGTCGGTCACATCTTCCATAGGAGCAAGAACCACTGGCTGATTGCCTAAGTCTATGTTGCGTATCTTCATTATGCTAAAGTGCTAATTTACAGCATGCTTCTATAGTGCTTGCATGTCGTTGAGTTTCTTGTAGTAGCCGTTTTGAGCCAACAGCTGTTCGTGGGTGCCACGCTCCACAATCTTGCCTTCGTGCAGAACATATATTTCGTCAGCATTCTTGATTGTGGATAGACGGTGAGCAATGGCTATCGTAGTGCGCGATTTCATCAGTTTCTCAAGCGCATCCTGCACCAATCTCTCGCTCTCTGTGTCGAGGGCAGAAGTTGCCTCGTCGAGAATGAGGATAGGAGGGTTTTTGAGGATGGCACGAGCAATGGAAATGCGCTGTCGTTGTCCGCCAGAAAGCCTTCCTCCACGGTCGCCCACATTCGTCTGATAGCCATTTTCCATGTCCATGATGAAGTCGTGAGCATTAGCAATGCGAGCAGCAGCTTCAACTTGTTCTTGAGTGGCATTATCTACACCGAAAGCAATGTTGTTGAACACTGTGTCGTTGAACAAGATAGCCTCCTGATTCACATTTCCTATGAGGCTTCTGAGCGACTTGATGCTCATGTTGCGAATGTCCTCACCATCAATTCGAATGCTGCCTTTTGTCACATCGTGATATCGTGGAATAAGGTCAACCAATGTACTTTTGCCTGATCCAGATTGGCCCACCAAAGCGATTGTTTGTCCTTTTTTAATATTGATACTGATGTTGTTCAACACATTGCGTCCTTCGTTGTATGCAAAGTCAACTGCGTCAATCTCAATAGCATTAGTAAGGGATTCAATCTGCTTTGGAGAGTCAATTTCCTTGATGCTGTTTTCAGCCCCGAGGATTTTGTTGATTCGCTCCATGCTTGCCATTCCCTTTTGTATGCTGTATCCCGCTTTTGATAAGTCTTTGATTGGCTGAAGGGTAGAGTAGAGTATGACGAGGTAATAGATGAAGTCGCTCGCTTGAATGTCAGAATTGCCCGAGAAGATGAGGTAGCCTCCAAACCACAGCACGAGCACAATCATGCAAGTGCCGAGAAACTCGCTCACAGGGTGTGCTGCCGACTGGCGGATAGCCACGCGAAGAGCAGCATTGCGATACTCGTCGTTCACCTTTCTGAAGCGGTCTTCCATGTTCTTTTCAGCAATGAAAGCTTTGATGATGCGCAGGCCGCCGAGCGTCTCTTCAATTTGGCTTATGCCGTCGCTCCATTTGCTCTGTGCAAAGAGCGATTTAGCCTTCAGTTTTTTGCCGATTCTTCCAATACCACCAGCCAAAATAGGTACGACGAGCAGTGTGAACAAAGTGAGCTGCCAGCTCATTCCGAACAGTGTGCCAACATACACGATAATGAAGATAGGATTCTTGATAATCATGTCGAGCGATGAAGAAATGCTTGCATCAATCTCGTTCACATCTGTGCTGACACGAGCAAGAATATCGCCTTTTCGTTCTTCGCTGAAAAAAGAAAGCGGAAGCGACAGAATCTTTTTGTAAATATCAACGCGAATATCTCTAATGATGCCAGTTCTGAGAGGCATCAAGCATGCCGAACCGCCAAAGTAGGCGCCTGTTTTGAGCAAAGTGAGCACAGAAAGCAGCACTCCCAAAAGCAGCAGGGTGTTGGCAGGGCCATAATTGTCGATTAGGATTTGCGAATAGTAATATCCATTGTTTTTAGCCACATCAATAAACTCATTCACGCCTCCTGTTCCCCATTCAATAAACTCATACTTTTCTGTGTTTACCTTGAAGAGAATCTGCAAGATAGGTATGAGAATAGAAAATGAAAAGACATTAAAGATAGCTGCCAGCACATTCATCGAGAATGTACCAACAATGTATCCTTTGTATCGGGCAAAATACTTGCCCATCATTCGGTAGAATTCCTTCATTAAGCCGTTATTCTTAAGCTCTTAACTTTTTTCTTTCCGCATTCGCTCCAAGCGCTTTGCGATAACTTAACTTTTAACAATTGCTCTTAGCCTTAAACGCCATTGCGTACATTTTCATTTGCTTCAGCATTGCTAGAAGTCCGTTTGAGCGAGTAGGTGAGAGGTGCTCCTTGAGGCCAATGTCTTCAATGAAGTGGAGATCGGCTTCAAGGATTTCATCTGGAGTATGGTCGCTAAGCACTCTTATGAGCAGTGTAACAATGCCTTTCACGATGAGCGCATCGCTTTCTGCCTGAAAATGAATTGTGCCCTCTGGAGTCAAATCCGCTTGCAGCCACACACGGCTTTGGCAACCGTCAATCAAGTTGCTTTCCACCTTATACTCTGCAGGAAGAGGCTCTTGTTCGCTGCCTAAGTCGATAAGCATCTGATACTTATCCATCCAATCATCAAAGCCCTCAAACTCCTCAATGACTTCCTGCTGTATTTCCTCTATTGTAGAGAGGGAGTTTGTAGATACTCCGCAGTTAATATCCTTATCATTCATGTCGTAGTCTTCTCTTTTACGATTATTTTATTCTCTATTGTAATTATGCCCTTCCTTAATAGGGGGAAGGATGGGGTAGGGCATCTATTCTGTCCAAATAACCTCAAGCATTGTTTGTCCCACTGCTTTGAGAGTGTTCTTATCTATATTGTTTATATTGTCGTTGATAGTGTGCCAAGTAGTTGGGAATGCCATCCCTTCCTTGTCACTGCCAATCAAATCGATGCAAGGTATTCCGCCTTGATTCACCTGAAGATGGTCGTCAGTAATCTGATGATCAGGCTTATCTGTGTAGTCGAAGTACTTTCCATATCCAATGCGATGAGCTGCCGCCCACACTTTATCCACGATGGATGGAGCGTACATCATTGATATTACCTCTTTGTAAAACACAGTGTTATGAGCTCCAACCATGTCGAGATTCACTCCATAGCGAGCTGTGTAGCCAACCTTGTGGCGCACTCCTGCCCAGTACTGACTGCCTAGGCACCAAGTGTTGCCTGGATCCTCTTCTGCAAACGAAGGAGTGCCGCAATCCTCAGCATCCCAGCATATAAAGTCAATGCCAAGGTTAGGGTGCAGCTTGAAGAAAGCAGAATCGCCCTTTTGTTCACTCAGTTTCAGTTGGCGAGCCATTTCAATCATCACTCCCACACAGCTGCCGCCATCATTTGCCCCATCAATAGGAGTGTGGTGATTGGCTTCATCCGCATCATGGTCTGCCCATGGACGGCTGTCCCAGTGGCCAGAAATTAAAATGCGATCTTCAGCATCAGGATTAAAAGCAGCAATGATATTTCTCATCTTCACCACGGTGCCATCATACAGTTTAGAGTCAGCATATTGGTCGTAAATCATGGCGCCATAGCTTGCAAACTTGCTTGCAATGTAGTCACCGCACGAGTCATGAGCAGCACTGTTCATCACTCGAGGACCAAATGCGCACTGATCTGCAACATACTGAAAAGCAGAGTCTTCATTGAATGCAGGAGCAGGCGACACATATTTAGTTTCTGTTGGTTTATTGTCAGTGCAGCCGAACACCATCAGTGCAGCTGCAATCACAAACAGCAATTTTCTCATATCAATTTTGTATTAATTCAGTGCAAAGGTAATAATAAATAATGAATAATGGATTATTGATGCTTGAAATAGTTCCATTATCGCCACACTCTGCGCTTCAGCCAAAGCTTAAGAATTGGGTCAGACATCTCCACAGTTTGTGGTGCAATAGTTTCTATCAAGTCTTTTTCTATCAATGCGTTTTTCAGTCGCACAATGTTGGCAGATGTTCCTAAGCGGTATTTGTCAAGTATGGCTTTCTTCGCAAATCCCGTGCGGACTCCTTCTGCAATAGCGCGGAGGAAATTCATCTGGTAGTCAGACAAGCTCTCCGTTTGTTGAATGAATAGTGCCTCTTGTGAGTCAAGAAGCCTGTTCACAGCAAACTCAAGATCTGAATGAACAACCTCCATGTCACATCTTAGCCACACAAACCAAGCTAATTGCTGCACATACGAAGAGTATCGCTCTGTGAGCTGACATATTTCCCGAGCAATATCCTCTTCTATAGTTTTGCCAGTAGCAGAAAATCGTTCTTGAATGTATTTCACCCAATCATCTTCGCTGATTTTTCCTAAATAAATTATATCACCGAAGCGATAGAAAGGGTAGCTTTTGTTCAAGAATATCTTTTCCATCATGTGTTTCTTGCTTCCATACATGCAATATGATACATTTTGCTGCAGTTGCCACACACTGCGCAGCTTCTTTTGAAATGTCAGCGAGTCGGAAAATTCTCCTATCTGCTGAAACTCATCAATGCAAACCACGATTCTGTATCCCTTGCTTTTCGCAATCAGCTCAGGCAGTTGCAGCACCTCTTCTGTGGTGTTGTTTGCAGGATTATATTCCAACGAGATGGAAAAGTCGTTCAATGGATCCTGTCCTAAGCTTATCTTCGGAACGAAACGACTAAGAAACACTTTTGCGTTTTCCATCCACTCTTCCCACCTCGTAGATGTTGCTTTCACTACAGCAGTGGCTAATGCATTGACAAAATCAATCTCGCAGCGCAATCCAAACGCATCAATATGAGCAACTTTTATCTTGCTGTTATCCACCAAAGTGCGAACTTTCTCCACAAGCGAAGTCTTTCCCATTCGGCGAGGTGAAATAATAATAGTGTTCACGCCGTATGTGAAATTCGTGAGCAGTGTCTTTGTTTCTTCCACTCTGTCTGTGAAATTGTCCCCCTCCACTTTTACTCCAAAAATGAAAGGTCGGTCATAAATGTCTGCCATCAGTTCCTAATTATTAGATGAAAAACTGCTGCAAATATACATCATTTTTTTTAACTAACAAACTTGTTAGTAACAAACTTGTTAGCTGGAGCTTTTTTCGTGGGGAGCTTTGCCTTTTTTTCGTTTTCTACTTACCCACTTACCCTTTTCCTTTGCAATTTATAGGCATTCAGTAGATTAGGCATTTTTACTTGAAAATTATTACTGTCCGCTAAACAACAACTCACCCAGCCCAACCCCTTGAATTAAAGGAGTTGGGCTATATTAGTAGTTCGGATAAGCCCCTTTCATTGTTCT
>JAGHVC010000007.1 GCA_018064505.1 Candidatus Minthosoma caballi
ACATAATCTGCTTTTGAGATGTACAAAAATGTCTCCTCCGGATACCGCCTGTTAAGCCCTGACAGCATTTCACGCTCGGCGTCATTCGAAGCGATTCCGCAATAAACTATTGAAAGACTTTCGCTGTCACGGAAATCTCTTCTTATATTGTCAGAGAAGAACAGCAGCTTGTTTGCCTTTGCATCAGGCAATAGGAATATGATTTCAACATACTTGCTTTTGTTATCCTTTAATATCGATGAAATCGTATGGTCTGAGATGAATCCTGGAACCAGTCTTCTGTCTTTCTCTTTTGCCAGCAATGCATCGCATGCATTATTCCATGCTTTTTTCATCACTGAGCTTGAAAAGCATTCTTCATTAGTCATCCTGAGGCTGTCAATCTCCTCAGCTGAATTTCCGTTGAGTTCGCTCAGGAGGCTAATCATCATGCACTGCTCCAGCACAGTCATTGCTCGTTCACCGCGCATGGCGTAGTCCTTCAAAAGATTCTCTTTTGCATAATATGAAAACTTGTCACCCAGCAAATGATGCATCTCATTTACCAAATAAGGGAATTCTGCATCGCTAAGCAGCTTTTCATCGTCAAATCGGTAGCGGCTGACAAACCACCTTGCCATTGACGCTGAATCCAGCAAGCTAACCTTGTTCTCCCTGTCATGAATGCAGCAAAACTCCGCCAGCCTAACCTTCATCCAGTCTCTTAGATAATCAGAATAAGCGGGTTCTGCATTTTCACGCTCTCTGCATATATCAAAATGCAAAGCCAAAGAGTCGATTTCACGCATGAACTCAGCATCATCGCCTTTGCTTCTCAAGAAATCATATCGTAAATCATTCACAGAATCCGCATCTGTAACGGCATAGTCCAATCCATTTCTACGGGAAGAAACGACCTTGCCATTTTGAGAAAAATCGATGCATATCGTATCGCCTGGATTTATGAGCATCAGCACTGGGCGCATTGTCTTCGACTTGTAACACAATGCTGTGAAAAGAGGAGCTGCCAATTCCATATCCAGGCAGAACTCGCCTTTAGGATTCACGATTGATGACTTCACATGGCCTCCAAATCCTCCTTCATACTTATTCTTCCATTCGGAAAACAGACACGCCACCACATCACAGTCCACAGTGGAGGCATCGTAGTCGCAGACTTTTCCCATAACAACTGCATGCTTTTTTTCAGCATCATTTCCGCACGCATCATTTGGCACCTGTGCATGGGAAAGCAAAAAGATGCCGAGCATCAACAATAATACAGATAATCTATTCATAGCTGTTTCGAAAAATTAATATTTATTCATGGAAAGCACTCATATTTGCTAAAGACTCATTTACACTCGGAAAAGTAATAGCAAATGCTTTCCTGCAGTTCGCCTTTTGCAGAAAACGCTATTTTTCTTGTCAAGACAATTGCAGAGGCTTTCAGCTCTTCTGCAGGGAACTGCACATAGCTATATCCTATTTCGCTCATGTCAATCCCTGCAACCTGACTGGCAGCCATACTCTTATCGTAAAAATAGCATGTCTGAGAAAGTAAGCCATTAGGGGCAGAAGATGAATATGTTTGCTTACAGAGCCTGTTGCCATCTTTATCCGCATGGAAGACATTATCGGTGCCGTACTCACATCCATTCTGTAACGGATGCCTGACTTTCTGAATCCAGCAATTGATCGAATCGTCATATACCGTAGCCACGCTCTCATGCAGATGCCAGTCGGCATCATTGCTGGCATTCTCATTGTTCGGATAATATAATGCGTACCATATCTTCCTGCCCTTATTATCATATTTATGTTCCGACTTACTTACGCTGTGCCACTCACCTATGCTATCATTGCAATTGGAAAAAGTTGCTCGCACAACATTACCATTATCGAGTTCATACACTAACCTGCTATCAAACAAGTGCTTGCCGTCAAGATATTCTTCCGTGTGCACTTCCTTCTTTCTTCCGTCAGGAGATACAGAATACCGCATCGTGCTGCACAGCACTTTGTCTCCGCCAGTTTGCTCGTAATCCGACACGGTTGTTATCTCGTGGTTCGCATCTCTTGCAATATTCCTCATGTACCTCTTTGTGATCAGGCCTTTATCATCAAAATAAGCCTTTTCGATTTCTTTCATCCACCCATGCTCATCGTAGCTGCACTCACAACGGGAAACGGGGACGAGTTTCTCTTTCCCCTTATAAGCATGGCATGAAAGAAGCCTTCCGCAGTCATCATACGAATACACTAATTTTCTAATGCCTTTGCCAAAAGGAGGCGGTGTTTCTGCAACCACGCTGTCCAGACGAACCATTTGCCCCTTTGCCACTATCATACAGGAAAGCAATACAATTGACAATAATAGTTTTTTCACTTCCATAAGTTCTGTAACAATATATTATCCTCTAATACATTATGCCATAAGCATCAATTATTCGTACTTCATCTGCTCCATACCTATTAATCGTACCAATATCCACAAGTATTTCTGTAATAATCCTCAGAAGATGCCTCCGATCTTGTAAATATACTTTTTGAAAGTGTATATTCATCATTATTGTTCTCATATTCGTAATTCGAATCACAAGACACAAGAAACAGACTTATAGAAAATGCCAGCATCGATAAATACTGCAAATGTACAAAAATCACTGTTTTCATAACTTTTCTTTTTTAAAAATTATTAATATTTACAATACTCTTTTATCCTATACGCATCAAAAGAAGGAATCTTCACCGTCTGAAGAGCAATAACATCAGTTATTCGTTGCTTATCACAGACATCGTATCGGCAGCCAAGCTTAACAAGCTATCATCTTCTAGCACTGGTATTTCTATGTCTAATCCGCCATTTTCTCCATATTCAAAGTCTATGCGCACAACATTAACAGAATCAACCTGAGCGTACGCAGTCTGTACAAACATAAACAGAATTACAAAAAGAGGTACTATCTTTTCTTTTATCTTACGAACCATCATATCATAATTGTTTATCATTATAATTCAACAAGTTATTTTCCATCATAAACCACTCTGAAATAGTTTTGTTTCAATCCTTCATAATCACATTTTATTTTCTTGTCAAAAAGATCCTGTTCAAGATTTCATTCACAGTATGTGTCTTTAATGTTTCGTATTTTAATATGTATACCATTGTTGAACGCTTGCTATACTTAAATATGGCAAAAGGACACTTTTCACCACTCGCAAGCGTGTCTGTAGCATAACTCCAATAATCGTACAAGTTCTGCCACAGCTTACATTGTTCCTGCTCATTGTCACTACATTCTTGCATAGTTACTACTATGGTATCCTCTGACTTATTGATGAACTCACAAGTGTGTTGTTCGTCATCCATGTCGTAGCCACACCGATCAATGAATGCAGATACAAAGCTACAACATAATAGTATTCCAATTATTGTTTTCATTGTTATAATCACTTGTTATGCAAAG
>JAGHVC010000040.1 GCA_018064505.1 Candidatus Minthosoma caballi
ATCTACAGCGCTGCAGGTCAGAAGATTTCTAAGCTCCAGAAGGGCATCAACATCGTTAAGATGTCTGACATGTCTGTTAAGAAGGTTATGGTTAAGTAATAACCTTTCCACATAACTATGAAGAGAGTGCATCGGGCGATGCACTCTCTTTTTTTGTCTATTCGTTTGTACACCTCAAAAAACTTTGTTACTTTTGCAGTCATGGAATGGTATCGCAACATAAAAAAGCAGCTTACAGATAGCGGGATTGAAGATGGCGAGGCATCAGCTATTGCTTTCATGCTTCTTGAGGAGATTGGCAAACTCGGCAAAACGGATGTTATGATGGGCAGAGAGCCAGAGAACGAAGCTATGCTGCTTGCAGCTACCCAAAGAGTAGCAGAAGGTGAGCCCGTGCAGTATGTGCTTGGGAAAGCTGAGTTTTGCGGTTTATCTTTGCATGTAGAGCCAGGGGTACTGATTCCAAGGGCAGAAACAGAAGAACTGATAAACAGCATCTCTCCCGTCCTATCGCTTTATGAAGCACAGAAAGGAATGCTGAGAATTGCTGATATCGGCACAGGAAGCGGGTGCATTGCCATTGCCCTTGCCAACAGGTTTCCCAATGCAAGTGTCTCTGCTATTGACATTTCGGAGCAAGCTCTATCCATTGCAAAGAAGAATGCAGAAAGCTTTGGCGCAGGAATCTCTTTCATGCGGAAAGACATACTGGCAGAATGCCTCGAAGGTGAATACGACTTAGTGATTTCCAATCCTCCATACATTTGCAACAGCGAGGCTGAGGACATGGAGAAGAATGTGCTTGAGCATGAGCCGCATCTTGCACTGTTTGTTCCTGACAACGATCCTCTGCTGTTCTACCGAAGAATTGCAGAGCAAGGGCTTGAAGCGCTCACAAATGGCGGTATGCTTGCCTACGAGATTAACCGCAGGTTCGGCAAGGAAACCGTGGCAATGCTCAAAGAGCTTGGCTACACTGATATTGAACTAAATACCGACCAGTTTGGCAACGACCGCTTTGTCAAAGCAATAAAACCGTGACTTTTTCGTTTTAATTAAAGTATAAAAGATAGACTATGTCATACAGTTTGATTGATAATTTTAGAATTCCCACAGAGACACAGAGTTCACTGAGATTTTCAATGCTATGATTTTGAGGACTCAGATGTCGCTTCGCGACTGTGGAGGACACAGAGCCATTCGGAATGACATCAGCAATGCCGCCAAGGCACTCTGTGAACTCCCACTGTCTGCATGGCATTCATCGTTATCGTCATCTCTGTTACCTCTGTGTCTCTGTGGGCGAAAATCAGTCATAACATTCGTCCGTTAACTCCATGAGCGACGAAGGAGCGATAACTTCTATTGACTCCCATTAACTCCTCAAAAGTGAGCAAGTTGGAAACCTGCGAAACTTAAACAAAAGAACTCACAATGAAGCATTTAATACAAATCATACTTTCCGTTTTAATTCTTCACTCATGCTTGTTCTCTGTACAGGCAAAAGCTGAGGATTGGGTAATCTATTCAAGCTATCACAACCACACAAAGGCTGTGAAGACAGACTCACGCATCTTCGTTCTTGCTAACAATAATTTGTTTAGCTATGACACAGAAGACGAATTGGTGGAGCTGTACGATAAATCGAATGTTATTTCTGACTTCGGCATACAAGACATTGCCTATTCCAAAGCGGCAAAGTCACTATTCATATTATATAATAACAGCAACATCGACATTCTTTCTCTCGACGGATACATTTGGAACTTGCCTGACTTGAAGAACAAAGCACTGAATGACAAGAGCCTGAATGAGCTAAGAGTAATAAATAACGAAGCTCTTATTTCTACAGGCTCAGGCCTGGCATTGGTAAACATCAGCAAGCAGCACTTCACTGATTTCTATGCCTTTGACAGCAATGTCAGCAATGCCACGATTGCTAATGGAAAAATCTACGCTAAGACAAAGAATGGCGTGTATGAAGGCAATCGCAAGGATAATCTTCTCGACAAAAACAATTGGAAAAAGCTTTCTGCAACGCCTTCTGGCGTAACATTCGGCCCTTCTGACGAAGAGAAAGCTGAAGCTGCAGAAATGCTCAAAAAGGTAGAGGACATCACTATCAACAGCCCTCTGCGCAACTATTCATACAACCTCAATATGGTAGATGGCAAACTGCTGGTGGCTGGTGGCAACTTTTTCTATCCAAACATCAATCACGAAGGCACTGTGATGAAGTATGAGAATGAGACATGGAGCGCTTTCGATGAGACAAAAGCAATAGAATTGGTCGGCAAAGATGGATACATGAATGTAACCGATGTTGTTGTGTCTAAAGACAATCCGAATAAATACTTCGTAGGCACAAGAACTTCAGGCATCTTTGAATTTGACGGAGATAAGCTCACCAAGCATTACGGATTGGGCAATTCTCCGCTTACCTCCATCTTGCCAACCAGCAAAAATGCTGCCAACTATGTCAGGGTTACAGCTCTGGAAGTTGACCATGATGGCAATCTGTGGATGTGCAACAATGAGTGCGACACTATTGTTCGCATACTCAAGAAAGACGGCTCTTGGAAGTCATTATATTATAACGAAATAGCTGGTTACCCTACTTTTGACCATACCGTTTTCGACAAAAGAGGATGGGCATGGATCAGTCAAAGAAGAACAACTGCTTCTGGCCACATTGCTGGTTTGATGATTATAGACACAAATGGCACCATTGACAACACATCAGACGATCATCACCGCTTCCTCTCTTCTTTCAAGAATCAAGACGGCACTTCTTACACGCCTAACCTTTTCTATTGCATGACTGAGGATCTGGATGGAGCAATGTGGATTGGAACAAGCGACGGATTGTTTGTTAGCTACGACCCATCTCAGGTTTTCACAAAAGATTTCTATCTCAGCCAAGTGAAGGTGCCACGCAACGATGGCACAAATCTTGCCGACTACCTTCTCAACGGAGCATCAATCAGTTGCATCACCATAGATGGCGGCAATCGCAAATGGATTGGCACAAATGGAAATGGAGTGTATCTCATTAGTGCCGATGGATTACAAACAATAGAGCACTTCACAAAAGATAATAGCTCGCTTATCAGTGACAATATCAACGACATCGCTATTGATGGCAAAAGCGGAGAAGTGTTCATTGCGACAGAGCTTGGCTTATGCTCATACCACGGCGACGCTACTGATCCTGCTCCTTCTATGAACGACAAATCACTGAAGGTTTATCCAAACCCTGTACGCCCTGAGTACACTGGCGATGTGCATGTGACAGGCATGATGATTAACAGCATCGTGAAGGTTGTCAGTGCATCTGGCAAATTAGTTGCTGAAGGAACAAGCGTGGGCGGGCAATTCAACTGGAACTGCTGCACAGCGTCTGGCAAGAAGGTTGCACCAGGCATATACTATATCCTTGCAACTGATGAAAACGGAAACAAAGGAGCATGTGCTAAAGTGGTGATAATCAAGTAACTTTTCCCACGCATGCATTTTAAAGCATTAACTTTGCAATACAAAAACACAACAGCATGATTTCTATTTTAATTCCTACCCACGACTACACTTGCTACAAGCTTGTGTATGATTTGCACGAACAAGCTGAGAGGCTTGGAGTGCAATATGAAATCATTGTTGCTGAAGATGGAAGTCGCGACCAGGTTTCTGTAATTGCAAATCATAAGATAACGGATTTAAGCAACTGCAAGCATGTTGTGTTCAAACAGAATTTAGGGCCAGCAGCCATTCGTAACGAGTTAGCAGAAATTGCTCAGTATGAGTGGATTCTCTTCCTTGACAGCGATGCTTTTGTTGACAAAAATGACTTTCTGCAAACATACATTGACAATAAGGATCAAGCAGAGGTCATCATTGGAGGCTTGCATCATCAAGACATAAACCACAACCCGAACCGTTCATTAAGATTCAAATACGAAAAAGCTGCTGACAAGCATCGCAGCGCTTCTGAGCGCAAAAAGAATCCCTATTCCCATTTGTCAACATTCAATTTGTTCGTTCATCGCCCAATGTTCATGCAGATTCAGTTCAACAAACAATGTCATGAATACGGTTACGAAGATGCACTATTTGGAGTAGAACTAAAGCAACGGAACATCAGCATCTTGCACATTGACAATCCATTGATGCATAAGGGATTAGATACTAACGAGGTATTCATAAAGAAAACAGAGACGGCTCTTCGCACATTGAAGAGCTTAAAAGGAAAGATGAATGGGCATTCTCATGTGGAAAACATGTACAACAAATTCAAGCAAATACATTTAGCATGGGTTTTGTGCCTATTCCATAAAGTGTTTAACAGAGCAATCCTCTGCAACTTGAAGTCTGCAAATCCTTCATTATGCCTGTTTTCCATCTATAAATTAGGATATTACGCCTGCTTGTGATAAGATAACAATATGGTACTGACAACAAAAATAGACATTCCGAAAGCTGACTTCGAAGTGAGTTCTGGCCAGAAGATTCTGCTTCTGGGTTCTTGCTTTGCAGATGAAATCGGAGAAAAGCTTGTTCGTGGCGGTTTCGACGCAATGGTAAATCCTTTCGGAACGCTGTACAACCCTGCAAGCATTGCCGTTTCATTGCTTCGTTCAATCAGTGAGCATGAATACACAAAAACAAGTGCCGAGCTTATTCACGACGACATTCAAGATGTGTGGCATTCCTGGATGCATCACTCAAAGTTCTCATCTCCGGATAAAGAGAACCTGATTGAGAAACTGAATGCAACAACCATGCAAGTAAGTGATTTTCTGCGAGAAGCAGATGTTCTCATCATCACTCTTGGCACTGCAATAGTGTATAGATTGAAAGAGAACGGAATGCTCGTTGCCAATTGCCACAAGCAGCTTGATTCACTGTTTGACAGACAAAGATTGTCTGCATACGACATTGTGGATCAGTGGAGCATGCTTTTGCAGCTACTTGCCAGCATCAATCCAAAACTAAGAATCGTATTCACGGTATCTCCGATTCGTCACAAGCGTGACGGATTGCACATCAACCAGATAAGCAAAGGCATCCTTCTGCAGGCCGTTGACGAGATTGTAGCAACATCACGCCAGCACGCCAACTTCGGGGGATTGGGGGCTTCCTATTTTCCTGCTTACGAAATAATGCTTGACGAACTGAGAGATTACCGTTTCTACGCTGACGACATGATACACCCTTCTCCTCTCGCTGTTGAATACATCTGGCAGAGGTTTCAAGACACATATTTCAATAATAAGACAAAAGATGAGGTTGCAAAAGCAACAAAGGCATTTGCACGCTTGCAACATAAAACTATAGTGAAATGACATACAGTATTGAAAACATATCCCAAGTGATTGGAGCTCAGCGCATCGGCACAGTAAATTCAAATATCAACTGGCTGCTGATTGACAGCCGCTCTCTTTGTTTTCCAGAAGAAACGCTGTTCTTTGCTCTCAAAACGCAGAAGAATGACGGTCATAAATATATAGAGGAACTCTACCGCCGTGGAGTTCGCAATTTCGTTGTTGTACAAGGAGCAATAAAAGACGAAGATATGCATAGCGACTGCAATTACCTTGAAGTTGGCAGCACACTCACAGCTTTGCAATCTCTCGCTGCTCATCATCGCCAACAGCTTGACATTCCAATCATTGCCATTACTGGCAGCAATGGAAAAACCACTGTGAAAGAATGGCTGTACCAGCTACTCTCTCCAGATTATAATGTTTGCCGCTCTCCACGAAGCTACAACTCACAGGTCGGAGTGCCTCTCAGCGTATGGCTCATAAACAACCATAATGACTTAGCAATCATAGAGACTGGCATTTCTCAGCCAGGAGAAATGGAAAAGCTTGAACACATTGTGAAGCCAACAATCGGCGTGATGACTAACTTAGGCGCTGCGCATCAAGAGAACTTCATGAGCTATGACATCAAGTGCACTGAAAAGATGACGCTTTTCAAGAACTGCAACACTGTGGTTATCAATAGCAAGAGCTCTACTATTCACCGCTGTGCATCTCTCCTTTCAGAGAGCATTCAAAAAGTTGCTTTGCAAGTTCGAAACATTGAAAAAGACAATCAGCATGCGACAGTTTATTTCGAACACAATGGAGAAGCCGGAAAGTATCAGATTAACTTCATTGATGATGCTGCTATTGAAAACTCCATCACATGTTTCTCTACCGTCTTGGCGCTGAATACAAATATTAGTGTAGATGAACTTTGCCGTCGCATGAATTGCCTTGAACCTGTGGCAATGCGACTCGAAGTGAAAGACGGACAGCATGGATGCACGCTTATTAACGACTCATACAATTCTGATGTTCAATCGCTTGACATTGCCCTTGACTTCATGTCACGCCGTCCAGAGACTCGCCAGCAGCATCGCACGCTCATTCTCAGCGACATTTTGCAGTCGGGCGAATCTCCTCGCTCGCTTTATAGCCGAGTGGCGCAAATGGCGGATAGCAGAGGCATTGAAAAAGTGATTGGTGTTGGAGATGAGATTAGCATGTGTGCTGATTATTTCCCAATGGAACATCATTTCTTCCGCACAACAGAAGATCTGATTTCAAGCGAAGTGTTTGCAAATCTGAGAGACGAGTTCATTCTCATCAAGGGAGCAAGGCAATTCAGGTTTGATAAGTTATCCGATTTGCTCACTCTGAAAGTGCACCAAACAATTCTTGAAGTGAATCTAAATGCACTTGTGAATAATGTGCGCTATTACCGCCATTTCATGAAGCCAGAAACAAAGATGGTGTGCATGGTGAAAGCAAGTGGATATGGAGTAGGATCGCTCGAAACAAGCAAGACATTGCAAGACAATGGAGTTGACTATCTTGCTGTGGCTGTGGCAGATGAGGGAAGAGATTTGAGAAAAGCCGGCATCACTGCTAACATAATGATAATGAATCCTGAAACAACTTCGTTCAAGATGCTGTTCGATTACCGTCTTGAACCTGAAGTGTTCTCTTTCTCATTGCTTGAGCAGCTTATTCATGCAGCCGAAAAGGAAGGAATAACAAATTTCCCTGTTCACATTAAGCTTGACACAGGAATGCATCGACTAGGTTTCAATCCCGAAACAGATATGCCTCGACTCATCGACCGTCTTTGCCGCCAAACGGCTCTCGTGCCTTGTTCTGTGTTTAGTCATTTCGTTGGCAGCGACGGTGACGAGTTTGACGCATTCTCACATCATCAGTTTGAGCTTTTCGACAAAGCAAGCCAAATGCTGCAAGATGCTTATAGCCACAAGATTATTCGTCACATCTGCAACTCTGCAGGCATAGAGCATTTCCCAGAATATCACCTTGATATGGTGCGTCTTGGATTAGGACTCTACGGCATCAATTCACGCAACAACGAGATGCTCAACAATGCGGCTACTCTCAAGACAACCATACTTCAAATTCGAGATGTTCCAGCAGGAGATTCCATCGGATACAGCCGTCGCACAATCCTTAGCAAAGACAGCAGAATTGCCGCAATACCAATAGGTTATGCAGATGGGCTCGACCGTCATTTAGGCAACAGAGGATGCTATTGTCTTGTAAATGGACAGAAAGCCGAATATGTAGGAAACATCTGCATGGATGTGTGCATGATAGATGTGACTGGCATTGACTGCAAAGAAGGAGACCAAGTAGAAATATTTGGCAACAACTTGCCTGTCACTGTACTCAGCGATGCTCTCGGCACTATTCCGTACGAGGTCCTCACAGGCATCAGCACCAGAGTTCAGCGCATCTATGTGTTTGATTAAGTAACATGTAAGAAATAACTTATAACAATTAAACACAGAGGACGCAGAGGACTCAGAGTTTTAAATTCCCATTTGGATTAAGATATAACTCTGAGTCCTCTGCGTCCTCTGTGTTTAAGACTTATTCGTTATAGTTTTATTATCATAAAAAACGCATTCCCTACCCCTTCAATCCTGACTGCTTGCACTGAATCAAGCTCACGCAGAACCAGACAAAACAAATGATGCGGGCAATTATCGGCATTTCAATTGGGAAGATGAGCATGACACAAGCGAGCATAGAGTTGAGCAAGAATAACACCTGCTTTGAAGATATTGGCTCCTCCACGATAGCAGAAAAGAGCTCTGCAAGACGAATGAAAAAGGCTGAAGAAGAAACTGCATCTACAAATGACTTACTTACAGAATTTCTGTTTGAACGAGATGCCGCAGACTTGCTTGATGAGAGAGTGAAATACTTTTCCATAATCCTTTGTTTTTAGATATTTTTCATTCAATTTTTAATTCACGATGCAAAGTTATGCGCAACCTGTTCCAAAACACGGTACAGCCTCGAACTTTTTTCGAGAAAAAATGCAACTTTCTTAATCTGAGGAGTTTTATGTGGTTGAAAAATCGTAACTTTGCAACAAATATTGGTGAAAAAGGTTTTTTCAGAAGATATTTTTCGTAGCGAAATTTATAAATCATTATACATTATAGAATAATATGGCAAAGAAAGCACTTCTCATGATTCTCGATGGATGGGGAATCGGTAACAAAGGTAAAGGTGATGTTATTTTCCAGACTCCAACACCTTACATGGATTATCTCAATGCAAACTACCCTCACTCAGAGCTTCAGGCTTCAGGTGAGAATGTAGGTCTTCCTGATGGTCAGATGGGCAACTCTGAGGTTGGTCACCTTAACATCGGAGCAGGTCGCATTGTTTACCAGGATCTTGTTAAGATTAACCGTGCATGTGCAGACGGCTCTATCCTCCAGAACCCTGAGATTGTTGCAGCATATAGCTACGCAAAGGAGAACGGCAAGAGCGTTCACCTCATGGGCTTGACTTCAACTGGCGGTGTTCACTCAAGCTTCGGCCACATCCTCAAGCTTGTTGACATTGCTAAGGAGTATGAAATCAAGAACACATTCGTTCACTGCTTCATGGATGGCCGCGACACCGACCCTAAGTCAGGTAAAGGCTTCATCGCTGATCTTCAGAAGCATATCGACGAGATTGGCAATGGTGCAATTGCTTCTATTGTTGGTCGTTTCTACGCAATGGACCGCGACAAGCGCTGGGAGCGTGTGAAGGTTGCTTATGATCTTCTCGTGAAGGGCGAGGGCAAGCAGGCAACTGATATGGTTCAGGCAATGCAGGAAAGCTATGACGAGAATGTGACTGACGAGTTTGTTCTCCCAATCAACAATAGCTCTGTTGACGGCACAATCAAGGAAGGCGATGTGGTTATCTTCTTCAACTACCGCCCTGACCGTGCAAAGGAAATGACAATCGTGCTCACTCAGCAGGATATGGAAGCAGAAGGCATGAAGACAATCCCAGGTCTTCAGTACTACTGCATGACTCCTTATGATGCTTCATTCACAGGTGTGAACATCCTCTTCCCTAAGGAGAATGTAACGAACACTCTTGGCGAGTACATCTCATCTAAGGGTCTTAAGCAGCTTCACACTGCAGAAACAGAGAAGTATGCACATGTAACATTCTTCCTTAATGGTGGTCGCGAGGCACCATACGAAAACGAGGAGCGTGTACTCGTAGCTTCACCAAAGGTAGCCACATACGATCTCCAGCCAGAGATGTCTGCTCCAGAAGTTAAGGACAAGCTCGTTGCTTCAATCAAGGAAAACAAGTACGACTTCATCGTTGTAAACTTCGCAAACCCAGACATGGTTGGTCACACAGGCATCTACTCTGCTATCGAGACAGCAGTGAAGACAATCGACCAGTGTGTGAACGAGGTTGTTGAAGCTGCAAAGGCTACTGATTACGAGACAATCATCATTGCTGACCACGGCAATGCTGACAACGCTCAGAACCCAGACGGCTCTGTCAACACAGCACACTCTCTCAACCCAGTTCCATTCATCTATGTAACTGAGAATAAGAACGCAACAGTCGAGAATGGTGTTCTTGCTGATGTTGCTCCATCTATTCTCCACATTATGGGTCTTGAGCAGCCATCTGAGATGACTGGCAAGAACCTCATTAAGGATTAAAAAAGACTAAAAGTTGGTAGTTAAAGGCTCGAGCTTTTAACTACCAACTTTTTATTTTTTCCACTTCTCACTTCTCCCACTCCCCTATGCTAAGACGCTTTTATCTCTTCATTTTGATGTCAGTGTGCGCCCTTGTTTCAAAGGCGCAGTTCTACGGCACAGTTATTGACGCAAGCACCGGCGAACCTATTGAGTATGCCGCAGCAAAATACACAGGAACATCTGTCGGCCAATCAACAGACCTTGACGGAAAATTCATGGTACCTATCTACGACAACTACAATAAGCTGGAAATCACTTGTTTGGGCTATAAGCCAGTGGTCGTTACTGTCAATAAAGCCCAGAAAGAGATACATAGCACAATCAAGCTCTATCCTGACGATTTCTTGCTTAGCGAGGTTGTGGTGAAAAAGTCAAAGATTCACTACAAGCGTAAGAACAATCCTGCCGTTGACCTCATGCGCAAGGTTATTGCCAACAAGAAACTGAGCGACATTAGAGAGAAGGATTTCTACCATTTCGACAAGTATGAGAAACACACATTCTCTTACAACGATGTGGAAAAAAGCTCAATAGCAGAGGTTTGTCCTGAGACAGGTAAGCTCATCATCCCAATCATGGTGGATGAAACAACTTCTGAAGAAAACTACCGCAAGGATCCAAAAGCCACAAAGACTATTATCAATGCAAAGCGCAGCGATGGTTTCCAGAACATGCTCTCTTCTGGCGACATGCTCACCACATTCGTAAAGGACATCTTCACAGATGTTGACATCTACAAAGACAATGTGCGTGTTCTCCAGCACCCTTTCATTAGCCCTATCTCTACATCTGAGGCAATCGGCTTTTACCATTATTATATTGAAGACACACTGCAAGTGGATGGCGAGCAGTGCATCGATGTTGTGTTCCTTCCAAACAACACACAAGACTTCGGCTTCTCTGGCCACCTCTACATCACTGACGACAAGCTCAATCAAGTGAAGCGAGCTGTCATCAACATCCCAAACAATTCTGGCGTAAACTATGTTGACAACCTCCTTGTCATTCAAGACTTTATGACCCTGCCTACAGGCGAGAGAGTGCTGAAGACTGATGACATGATTGTGGAAATCAGCGGCTTCTATGGCGCACTCAACATGGCATGCCAGCGCTACACAAGCTACAGCAACTACAACTTTGACCCTATCACCGACAAGAAAGCATTCCGCTCTACTCTCACCGACTATGTCAAGCCGGATGCAGAGTTCAAGGACTCAACATACTGGGCATCTATCCGCCCAATCAAGCTGACAGAAACAGAAAACAACCTCGGACGCTCTGTTGACAAAATCAATGGCGACCTTGGCGGATTCTGGAAATTCGTTCTCAAAGCAGTCGTTGAGAACTCTGTCGAGCTCACTCCTCGTCCAAACAAAATTGACTTCATTCCGCTCAACTCCATTGTTTCTCACAACGATATCGATGGATGGCGCTATCAGATTCCGCTTCAAACAACAGGCAATCTTTCTCCTCACCTCTTCTTCCGCGGGTATGCAGCTTACGGAACAAAAGACGAGAAGATGAAGTACAAAATTGAGACAGAATACTCTTTCAACAAGAAGAAGTACATGGCTCACGAGTTCCCACGCCGCTCCATCAGCCTTAGCTATATGTACGACGACATGTCTCCTGTTGACAAATACACTGGCACAACAAAGGACAATGTCTATAGCTCGTTCAAGGCAAGCAAGGTGGATCAGATGATGTATGTGAACGATTGGAAACTGAAGTATCAGTACGAGACAAACAACTTTATCACATACTCCGTTGCGCTCGACAACTCCAAGCTCACTCCTGCAGGAAAGCTTATCTATCAGCGCAATGTAGATGAGTCGCTTGTTCCTTACATCAAGACAACCGACATGAAGCTTGGCTTCCGCTACGCTCCGCGCGAGACCTTCATCAACAGCAAGCAGCAGCGTCTTTCCATCAACAACGATGCGCCAGTCTTCACCCTCGAGCACACAGTAGGCTTCGACGGTCCCCTCGGCGGTCAGTACAAATACAACATGACAGAGGTCAGCATCTTCAAAAAGTTCTGGATGCCTGCAGCCCTCGGCTACATCGAGACTTACATCAAAGGTGGATATCAGTGGAACAAAGTGCCATTCCCTATGCTCTTCACTCCACAGAGCAACCTCTCATACTTCGTGCAGTTCGACAGCTGGTCATTCAATATGCTCCGCAACATGGAGTTCCTCAATGACAAATACGCAACCCTCTTCATCAACTGGAACTTTGATGGCAAAATCCTCAACCGCGTGCCTCTCCTCCGCAAGCTCAAGCTTCGTGAGTATGTAGGCTTCAAGATGATGTACGCCGGCCTTTCTGACAAGAACAACCCATTCGTCAGCACCGACGACAACTACCTCTTCCGCTTCCCATCACGCGATGGAGCCCCAACATCATTCGTCATTGGTGACAAGCCATACATGGAGCTCTCTGTCGGCATCAGCAACATCTTCAAGGTGCTCACAGTGCAGTATGTTCGCCGTCTCAACTACAATGACATGCCAGACATCCCAGGCGGCGACAAGCTCAAGAAGAACGGCATCCGCTTCGCCGTTGAAATCAAGTTCTAAGCCCTCAATTCTTCAGCAATATACACAATTCAACCCGCTTCATTTACTTCCTCAAGCAAATGAAGCGGGTTGTCTTTTTCCACATCCCTACTCCCTTTCAATCCACCTAAAAAATCACCCAAAAGTCTCTGCCCGTCACGCCCTATCGCTTCCACCTTGCAAGCCATATCGCTTCTGCCCGATAGGCGATAAGGCGTGACGGGCAGAAAGCATAGGAAGCAGTTTTTTGTGTAGTGCCATTTTCTTATAGCGGGAAATTCCCTCCTACAGCACTATCACTCTCCCACATGGCTTGGAATGAGCTCAGAGCGGTTACTCTTCACATCTTCAACAGTCCAATCTTGGCAATTACCATCAGCATTGTCCTTGTCAAAATGGCGATGTATCAGGCATGCCATGGTGTAGATAGAAGTCCATTGTGCCTTGACATCTGCACCGAATACACGATAATCATCAGTAATGTCAATTTCAATAACATTAGGATGAACCTCAAACCTGTTGCGGATAAAATTTTTGGATGGTTGTTTTTGACTAAATATAGCAAAAAAGCAATAATTTTACCCAATGACCTATTTTAGGTCATTGAGTATATGACAACCACCTTATCTATGACCTTCTACGGCTTTAAAGAAGGCGAAAATGCAATGGTGAATGTGCAATAAAAAAAAGTTGAACTTTATCGCATCGAATCGCATTTTGACAAAAAAAGAACGCTTACCTTTGTACTCGAAAATTGCAAAAGAAAGCGTTCTTTGACTTATTGATACAATATTATTTTGGGCAACGAAGCTACTTGCACAAACGGCAATCGGCACATTTGTCAAGTTCGCCACGGAAGCGCTTCTCTACTTTCACATAGAGTTTGTCGCGGAGTGGCTGGAGCTGTATTTGGTCGATGACCTGCCCCATGAATGCATTCTTGAGGAGAGTGCGGGCTTCGTCCTCGCAGATGCCACGCTGACGCATGTAGAAGAGGGCTGATTCGTCCATCACGCCTACGGTTGAGCCATGGGCACATTTCACATCATCGGCATAAATCTCAAGCATTGGCTGAGTGTACATGCGAGCATCGGATGAGGCACAAAGGTTGGCATTGGTTTCTTGAGATGAAATCTTCTGAGCATCTTTATCTACAAGTATCTTGCCAGCAAATGCTCCTACTGCCTGACCATCAACGACATACTTATACAATTCGTTTGATTGGCAATTAGGCACTTGATGATGAATAAGCGTGTTGTTGTCAACGCGCTGATTCTTGTCTGCAATGACGCATCCATTGAGCGTGACCTCACTATTCTCTCCCTGCATGTAAACATCGCAGAGGTTGCGTGATTGGCCGTTGAACAAGGTGATGCTATTGTGCTTCACAGAACAATCGCGACCTTCCTGGATGTACACATTGCTGAATCGCTTGCAGAGGGTGTAGGTTTCTTCTACTTCATAGATATCCAGACGAGAATTGTCCTTGCACACAGCTTCAATTACCTGAGTGGTGAGGAAGCTGATTCCCTCTGGGCTTTGTCCTTCTCCGCCTCTATGGGCAGAGCTGTCCTGAATGGCATCGTACTGAGGGGTAATCTTGTCGTTGAGGATGATTGTTGCCTCTGCTCCTTGCTCAAGAATGATGAGCACACGGCGATTCATCATCGTGTCTTGTGAGCCACGAAGAGTGTAGTCAATCTGAATAGGATCTGCTGGCTTGTCATTCTTTGGCACATAGATAAGTATGCCATCGTGAGCTAGAGCTGTGTTCAAAGCAGAAATGCTATCAGATTTATCTGCCACATTATTATAATATGGCGTGATGTCGATTGGTGCTTCTGAGAAACGGAAAATGTATTTGGAAGGCTTTATCTCGTAAGGATTGAGCGAAATACCATAGTTTGGAGCAAATGCAGCGTCAACATCTGTGTATTTGTAGCGCTCAACCTTCTTTGAAGGAAAGCCTTGGCTCTTAAACACCTCGAACGCAGCATCGCGCACAGCATTCATAACCTCACAGCTCTTCTGCTTGATGAGTGTCCCTGCCTCGCTATACAGTTCTATGTATTGCTGTTCACTTTTCATTACAGTTCTGCTTTAATCCAATCGAAACCTTCATTCTCAATCTTCACTGCGAGATCTGGACCACCAGTCTTCACAATCTTTCCATCGATGAGCACATGCACGATGTCGGGCTTGATGTAGTCGAGAAGTCGCTGATAGTGAGTAATGACCATTGCACTTGTTTCTGCCGTGCGCAGTGTGTTAAAGCCCTGAGCCACAATGCGAAGAGCATCTACATCGAGGCCAGAATCTGTCTCGTCGAGAATGCAGAATGTTGGTTCGAGCATTGCCATCTGGAAAATCTCGTTGCGCTTCTTCTCACCTCCTGAGAATCCCTCATTCACAGAACGATTCATCAGCTTCTGGTCAATCTCCACGAGCTTGCGCTTCTCACGCATAACCTTGAGGAAATCAGTGCTCTTAAGTGGCTCCTTGCCCTGAGCCGCACGACGAGCATTGACTGCTGCTCGCATGAAATTAGTCATGCTCACTCCTGGTATCTCCACTGGCTGCTGGAAAGACATGAAGATGCCCGCATTAGCGCGCTCTTCTGTCTTCATGGCAAGAAGGTCCTGGCCATTGAAAATGATGGAGCCTTCTGTCACCTCGTATGCAGGATTGCCCACAATCACATTGCTGAGCGTTGACTTACCCGCACCATTTGTGCCCATAAGTGCGTGAATCTCGCCGTCTTTGATAGTGAGATTTACACCTTTCAATATTTCTTTGCCACCTACTGTGGCATGCAAATTCTTTATTTCTAACATAGAGCCCCCCGACCCCCGAAAGGGGCGGCCATCCGGTTTGGGGGAGATGGCTTAGTATTGTTATTTTCTCCGACTTTAGGTTGCCATTGGATAACATTCCGCATGGCTCCCCCCCTTTTGGGTTAAAAACATCCATCCGAAAACACTCCGCATGGCTGCCCCCTTCGGGGGTTAGGGGGCTTTTATCCTACAGTTCCTTCAAGTGATACTGATAACAGTTTCTGAGCCTCAACAGCAAATTCCATAGGGAGCTTGTTGATGACCTCCTTCGCATAGCCATTGACTATGAGTCCTACTGCTTCCTCTGTCGAGATGCCACGCTGGTTGCAGTATAGGAGCTGATCTTCGCTGATCTTTGAAGTTGTTGCCTCATGCTCAACTGTAGCAGTGTTGTTGTGAATGTCCATGTAAGGGAAGGTGTGAGCTCCGCACTCACTGCCCAGCAAAAGCGAATCGCACGAAGAATAGTTGCGAGCACCGTCTGCATTCTTGTTCACACGCACAAGTCCTCGGTATGAGTTCTGCGACTTGCCTGCACTGATGCCTTTAGAAATGATTGTTGACTTCGTGTTCTTGCCAATATGAATCATCTTTGTGCCTGTATCTGCCTCTTGATGATTATTCGTCACAGCAACAGAATAAAACTCGGCCTGTGAGTTGTCGCCACTTAGCACACATGATGGGTATTTCCAAGTGATTGCAGAACCTGTTTCCACCTGTGTCCAAGAGAGTTTACTGTTTACGCCACGCAAATGACCGCGCTTTGTGACAAGATTCAGCACACCACCCTTTCCTTCTGCATCGCCAGGATACCAGTTCTGCACGGTAGAATACTTCACTTCTGCATTGTCCATAATCACAATCTCTACAATGGCTGCATGAAGCTGGTTTTCATCGCGCATTGGCGCTGTACATCCTTCAAGATAAGAGACATACGAGCCTTCATCACACACGATTAGGGTGCGCTCAAACTGTCCTGTGTTGCGAGCATTGATGCGGAAATATGTGCTTAGTTCCATCGGGCAACGCGTATTCTTTGGTATGTACACAAACGAGCCATCTGAGAAAACCGCACTGTTCAATGCTGCAAAGTAATTATCTTTTGGAGGGACAACGCTTCCAAGATACTGCTTCACCAAGTCAGGATATTCCTTGACAGCCTCGCTGATTGAGCAGAATATAATGCCCTTCTCAGAAAGCTTCTCCTTGAAAGTGGTCTTCACACTCACCGAATCCATCACTGCATCGACTGCTGTGCCACTGAGGGCAAGGCGCTCCTCAAGCGGAATGCCAAGCTTGTCGAAAGTCTTCATCAGCTCAGGATCAATGTCATCAACACTCTTTGGCCCATCATTCTTTTTACCTGCCGTAGGGTCTGCATAGTACGAAATTGCCTGATAATCAATCTCTGGCAAATGCACATGCCCCCAAGTTGGCTGAGTCTGCGTGAGCCAATAGCGATAAGCATCAAGGCGGAATTGGAGAAGCCATTCTGGTTCTCCTTTCTTTGCCGAGATGATGCGTATCACATCCTCGTTAAGACCTTTATCTATTATTTCTGTTTGTATGTCGGTGGTGAATCCAAATTCATACTTCTTCTCCGCCACATTCCTTACAAACTCATTTGATTCACTCATTATTATTAGTAGGTAATCAAAATTATTTATATGTTCATCCTCGTAGGTGTGTTCTTAATATCTATACTCTCTTTTGCGCACCTTACTACTTCATCCTCAGTCACTATGCCCGCATAGCTCATTCATCTGAAGATAGTAATCTGCATCAAAATAGAGTATATCTATTATAAAACTAATTTTGATCACCTACTTTCTTAAATGGATTAATAGAATCTACAGCCTTGTCGATTGCTCCATCCACTGCAGGCTTAAGTCCATACTTTGGCTCTGCGCCATTTGCCACTTCAGTGGAATCTGTCACGATTATTGCATCAGGAATTACGATTTGAGAGGCTTGCTTCACTGCGTAGTAAACCGCAGGACGCTCCTCCAGCTTCTCAGGCTTATAACCGGCATTGCTATCCGTGAAGTCCAGCATATTGAATGCTATACTCATCACGATTCCATAGCTGACCGCTCCTATCACTGCACCCACCAAACGATTGATGAAGTTCAGCTTTATCTTCTTGAAAAGAGCTGTGAGCAAGGTGGCAAGCCAACCCATAACAACTGGCGTGACAACAGCTATCAGCACAAAAGCTATAGTGTGACCTATGCTTTCCGAAGTGCCAGTTTTTGCTGCCAAGACATCGCCAAACTGATTGTAAAGCAAAGTGGCAAGCACTAAACCAACGACAACACCCGCTAAATTAGCTATCTGTTTAAATGCTCCTTGGTAGAAGCCAATACAGGCTCCTACCAAGAGAACTATATAAATTAATGTATCCATTACAACTTAGTCTTTATCTCGACCTCTGTGTAAGTTTCAAGTACATCGCCTTCGCGAATATCATTGTAGTTGACAATAGAGATACCGCAATCGAAGTCACGGCCAACCTCCTTAACATCATCCTTGAAGCGCTTGAGGGCGAGAATCTCACCTGTGTGGACAACGATACCGTCACGAATGACGCGAATCTTGTCTGAGCGGTGAATCTTACCGTCTGTAACCCAAGCACCTGCAACTGTACCAACCTTAGTGATGCGGTAAACCTGTCTAACTTCAGCCTGACCAGTTGTCTCTTCCTTGACTGTTGGAGCAAGCATGCCTTCCATTGCATCCTTAACCTCTTCAATTGCATCGTAGATGATAGAGTAGAGGCGGATGTCCACACCATACTGCTCTGCCAAGCGGCGAGCTCCGACAGATGGACGAACCTGGAAGCCGATGATGATGACATTCTCTGAAGCATGTGCAAGTTCCACATCGTTCTCGCTGATCTGACCGACAGCCTTGTGGATGACATTCACCTGAATCTTCTCTGTAGAGAGCTTGATGAGTGAGTCAGAGAGTGCCTCGATAGAACCGTCCACATCGCCCTTGACAACGAGGTCAAGCTGCTTGAAGTCTCCGAGAGCAATACGGCGTCCGAGCTCTTCGAGAGTAAGACGAGTCTGAGTACGAAGGCCTTGCTCACGCTTGAGCTGCTCACGCTTGTTACAAATTTCGCGAGCTTCCTGCTCTGTATCCATTGTGTGGAATGTGTCGCCTGCAGTTGGAGCTCCATTCAAGCCGAGGATTACAGCTGGCTCTGCTGGCAAAGCCTGCTCAATTCGCTGTCCACGCTCGTTGAACATTGCCTTGATGCGTCCGTAGTGAGTACCTGCAAGCACAATGTCGCCCTGACGGAGAGTACCATTCTGGCAAAGCACTGTTGCTACATAGCCACGACCCTTATCAAGAGTAGATTCGATGATAGAACCTGTTGCCTTGCGGTTTGGATTTGCCTTGAGTTCAAGCATTTCTGCCTCGAGAAGCACCTTCTCCATCAATTCCTCAACGCCAATGCCTTGCTTAGCACTGATTTCCTGACACTGATACTTACCGCCCCAATCCTCAACAAGGAGGTTCATTGTAGAGAGCTGCTCACGAATCTTGTCAGGGTTTGCTCCTGGCTTATCAATCTTGTTGATTGCGAATACCATAGGAACACCTGCTGCTTGAGCGTGAGCAATTGCCTCCTTTGTCTGAGGCATGATTGCATCGTCGGCAGCAATGATGATGATTGCAATATCGGTAACCTGAGCACCACGAGCACGCATGGCAGTAAATGCCTCGTGACCAGGAGTGTCGAGGAAAGTAATCTTGCGGCCATCCTTCATCTTCACATTGTAAGCACCAATGTGCTGAGTGATACCACCAGCCTCACCTGCAATCACATTTGTTTTGCGGATGTAGTCGAGGAGCGAAGTCTTACCATGGTCAACATGACCCATCACAGTAATGATAGGTGCGCGGCTCTCGAGATCTTCCTCCTGATCCTCCTCTTCAATAATTGCGTTGCTGACTTCCTCGCTCACATAGTTAGTTGAGAAGCCAAATTCTTCAGCAACGATATTAATAGTTTCAGCATCGAGGCGCTGGTTGATGCTCACCATCATGCCGATAGACATACAAGTGCCGATTACCTTAGTCACAGGAACATCCATCATAGTGGCAAGTTCGCTAACAGTCACGAACTCTGTGAGCTTCAATACCTTGCTCTCAGCATTCTCCATTTCCTCTGCTTCAGACATACGCTCACGCACTGCGTTTCGCTTGTCCTTGCGGTATTTCACGCCCTTCTTTTCCTGCTTTGAAGTGAGGCGAGCAAGCGTCTCCTTTACCTGCTTTGCAACATCCTCTTCGCTGAGTTCCTGTGGCTTTACAGGCTGCTTGTTCTTCTTGCCCTTCTTGCCCTGAGCCTGCTGGTTCTGAGCATTCTTGTTGTTCTTCTGCTGGTTCTGAGCATTTGGATTGTTAGGGCCGCCAGCAACATTTGCCTTCTTCTTGTTGTTGTTCTGCTGACCGTTGTTCTGCTTTGCTGCTGCCTCAATGTCAACTTTGCTATTGTTGATGCGGTTACGCTTTTTCTTCTTGTCACCACCCTGGCCATTTGCAGCTGCGCCCTGACCTGACTGGCCATTTGCGCCCTGCTTATTTGGCTGCCCTGCTGCCTGAGCTTTCTGCTTCTGCTCCTTGCGGCGCTCAGCTTTGCTCTTGCGGTCAGGACGAGTCTTTGAATTGAGGCTTGACAAGTCGATGAAGCCAACCTGCTTGAATTGCACGCCAGATTCTGCTGGAGCAGCAAGACGATACACTCCATTCTCATCCACCTCAAGACGATCTGCAGGAGTCTGCTTCTCAACCTTTTCTGGCTTTGCAGCTTCTGTATTTGTGTTTATGTTTTCTTTTTCCACTAGTTTTTCTTCCTTGACAGCAGACTTAACCTCTGTTGCTGCTTCTTTTTCCGTTTTTTCTGGTTTTGGAGTTTCAACAGCAACTTCTTTAGGAGCTTCAACCTTAGGTTCTGCTGGCTTAGGAGCCTCTTTTTTCTCCTCTGCCTTAGGAGCCACTTCAGCAGCTTTCTTATTGTCGTTAATATTGCCTACAATCTTGAAAGTCTGCTTCTTAGCTGCTTCTTTCTCAGCCTTGAGCTGAGCCTGGCGCTCTTTCTTTTCTTGCTGTTCTTTCTCCTTCTGCTTCTGGATGTTCAGCTTTGTTTCGTCATTTATTTTCTTGTCTTCGCCAAACTCCTTTACAAGCATAGCATACTGCTCGTCAGTGATTTTTGCGTTAGGGGTGGCATCTTGAAGTGCCATGCCCTTTCTCTGCAGGAAGTCGCCCACGGTGTTGATTCCCACATTGAGTTCTTTAAGTGCTTTATTTAGTCTTACTGCCATAAACTATTTCTAAATTAAAAATTATAAGGTAAGTAGGTAATGAAAATAATTATGATCACCTACTTAAAAATTAAAAAATTCCCGAACAGGCAGGCTTGCTGCCTCCTAATTAAAAATCAAAAGTCATTTACCAACCAACGGTCTGTCCGGGCTTTTAATTTTTAATTATTAATTTTTAATTTCCATACTATTCATCAAATTCAGCTCTGAGAATGCCGAGTACCTCATCAACGGTATCCTCTTCGAGGTCAGCCTTCTCTACAAGCATTGCTCGTGGAGCAGAGAGTACGCTCTTGGCTGTCTCCAAGCCGATGCCCTTGATTGCATCGATGATCCACTCGTCAATCTCGTCCTTGAACTCGTCGAGGTAGATATCCTCATCATCCTCTTCTTCGCCTGTACGCTCACGGAACACATCAATAGTGTAGCCGGTCAACATACTTGCAAGCTTGATGTTGTGGCCATTCTTACCGATAGCAAGACTCACCTGATCTGGCTGCAAATAAACCTCTGCCTTCTTCTCCTCTTCATTGAGGTTGATAGAAGAAACTGAAGCAGGGCTCAATGCACGCTGGATGAAGAGCTTAGCATTGCTTGTATAGTTGATAACATCAATATTCTCGTTGTGAAGTTCACGAACGATGCCGTGAATACGGCTACCCTTCACGCCGACGCAAGCACCAACTGGGTCGATGCGGTCGTTGTAGCTCTCAACAGCAATCTTAGCGCGCTCACCTGGGATGCGAGCAATCTTGTGCACAGTGATGAGGCCATCGTTGATTTCTGGCACTTCCTGCTCAAGCAAACGCATAAGGAACTCAGGAGCTGTGCGGCTGAGGATGATCTTTGGATTGTTGTTGAGGTTGTCAACACGAAGCACAACTGCACGAGCTGCCTCGCCCTTGCGGAAGAAGTCGCCAGGAATCTGCTCCGACTTTGGCAAGAGAAGCTCATTGCCCTCGTCATCCATGAGAAGCATCTCGCGCTTCCACACCTGATAAACCTCTGCACTGATGATTGTGCCAACCTTGTCAACATACTTATTGTAAAGGTTGTCGTGCTCAAGATCAAGAATCTTGCTTGCCATTGTCTGGCGAAGATTAAGAATCGCACGACGGCCAAAGTCTGCGAAATTGATCTTTTCACTCACTTCCTCGCCAATCTCGAAGTCGTCGCCAATCTTCTGAGCATCAGAGAGTCCAATCTCAGCGTTCTCGTTAGTCACCTCACCGTCAGCAACAACTGTACGGTTGCGATAAATCTCGAAGTCACCTTTGTCAGGGTTTACGATTACATCAAAGTTCTCATCTGAGCCGAAAGTCTTCTGCAGCACGCTGCGGAAGCTGTCCTCCAAAACACTCACGAGAGTTGTTCTGTCGATGTTTTTGGTTTCCTTGAAGTCCTTGAAGGTATCAATCAAGTTAACCTGTTCTTGGTTTTTCTTTGCCATTTTTTATATTTATTTTCTTGATTATTGTTCTTTAAATCTTAATGCCTTGTTTCTTTCTCAAGTCTTGCCTTGTAACGAGCGGTTCTCGTACCTTGTAACGAGCGGCTCTCTTGCCTTGTAACGAGCGATTCTCTTGCCCGTTCAGTTGAGGGTTCTTTTCTGTGCGTCTTAAAGAATTGTGTCTCACATCATACAAGCACTTTCACCGATTCCTTCAGACACTCACAAAGCATTGTTTTTCAGTTTATTTGAAGTCAATGATATTCTTCACCCACTTCACTTCGTCGTATGCGAAAGGAATGTCCACATCCACAATTACAGGGCGCTTCTTGCCTTCCAGCTTTTGCTTCTCCTGTACTGTTACCACAAATCCTTTCTCGTCAGCCGACTTCAGGCTTCCCTCCATCTTCTTGCCGTCAGCGGTGAGGAGTTCAACATCGTAGCCAACAGAATTGATGTACTGCTGAAGCACCTTGAAAGGCTGACCAATGCCCGCAGAGCCAACTTCAAGCTCGAAATCCTCTACATCGCGGTCGAAATGTTCCTCTACGAACTTGCTCAATTCGCAGCAGTCCTCAATCCAAACTCCGTCCTTATGGTCAATTTCAATTGTGATTTTGTTTTGTGTGTCAACTGTTGCATCTACAAGGAAATACTCCTTACCTTCAAGCCACTCATTGACCAATTCTTTCACTTTGTTTTTGTCGATCATAAAAATAAATCTGTAATTGCGCAGTCAGCCCATTGCTGCTGCACGAAAAAAATATTGCAATAAAAAGAGGGAACTTTGCAGTCCCCTCATTCTTTTCAGTGCAAAATTAGTGCTAATTCTCTAAACTCACAAATAATTCTGCAACAAAATTCAAAAACACCCTATAAATGCTGCTTATTACTATAAATAATGTGGAATTTAGGTGTTTTTACTCCTCATTTGAGAGGAAAAAAGCCAAAATGAAGGCTTCTTTAGAAAAATATCCGTATTTTTGCATGTGAAATCGTATTTGTGCATTTTTACTGCTAGAAAATCTTTTATTTAACTAACAACCTTCTTACCAAACAATGAGTGAACTCGACAGCAAGATACAAGAACTGCTCGACTCCATGAATCCTATAACTCTGGAACAAATGTCAGACATCCGACTGATGAATCGACTCGACACTAAATATGTTGCGTCGAAGGAGCAGCTTGTGCAACTGCTAGCACTCGTGCAAGATAAATACTATGTTCAAGAGACACTTGACAATAGGATAATACCCTATCTCACAACATATTACGACACAAATGACCACTACATGTACATGATGCACCACAACAAGCGTGCAAGACGCATGAAGGTGAGAGTGCGAACTTATGTTGCCAGCGGAGACACTTTCCTAGAAGTTAAGAACAAGAACAACCACGCACGAACTAAGAAAAAACGCATTTCTGTGCCGTCTCAAGATGACTTCAGAGGCACTGAGGGCGCATCAGAACTCGTACAAAGAAAAACCGGATTGAAACTCGACTCGCTTTCAGCTGTGGTTCGCAACAAGTTTGACCGTGTCACTCTCGTGAATATGGGAAAAACCGAACGATTGACAATCGACTTCAACATTGCCTTCCACAACTTTGAAACTACCAACAATCATGGCACAGGACAGCTCGTCATCATTGAGCTGAAACGAGACGGAAATGTTTTCTCCCCTATCACTAATCTGCTGAGAGACATCCATATACACCCTACAGGATTCTCAAAGTGCTGCATCGGAATGGCTCTAACCGACCCTGGTTTGAAGCAGAACAACTTCAAGGCAAAACTGCGCAACCTGGAAAAAATCAATGGTGAGCATTTCATCGACCACGAGATCTAATCACAAAGAAAATAATAATAAATCATAAAAACAAACCTAATCAACATTATGGCAGAAATCAATCTTCCAAGCACAGCAGTAGAAATCTACGACTTGCTTATGCGCCTTACCATTAATATGACTTTCGTGATTACAATTGCACGATTCTTCTATTTTCCAAAGGCACGCCGTCGCGATTTCTTCTTCACATTCATCCTCGTAGGATTCTGTATCTTCATGCTCATCAACCTGATGTGCGGCCTCAAGATGAAAACAGGCATCGGTATGGGACTCTTCGCAATCTTCTGCATCATGCGCTATCGCACTGAATCTGTGCCAATTCGCGAGATGACCTACCTTTTCCTCATCATCTGCCTTGCTGCAATCAACGGTATGGCTTGGGATTCAAAAATCAAGACTGTTGCTGATCTCCTCACAACAGGCGCTGAGGTGCTCATCACCAACATCTTGTTTGTGGTTGCTGTTGCAATTGCCGAAACACGCAAGCTCTTTGCAAAGAGCTTATCTTCTAAGTATGTGAAATACGATAAGATAGACCTTATTAAGCCTGAGCGTCGTCAGGAACTGATTGACGACTTGAAAGCTCGCACAGGACTTGACATCACAAATGTGTCTATTGGCTCAATCGACTTCCTCAAGGACATGGCCCTCATCAAGATTTATTACAATTCTGAGAACGAGGAAGACACTATCAGCAAAATGCCAAAGTCTTATGAATAAACTACTTATCGCAATTTTGTCGTTGTTGCCTTTCTCAGCATTTGCACAATCTGACGACTTCGGAATGGATTTCTCTGTTGGAGCGGAGAAGAAGATTTGCAAAGGTGTAGAGTTTTCTCTCGAAGGCAATGCGCGCACTCAAGACAACACAAGTGCTATTGAGCGCTGGGGCATTGGCGGAGAGTTCGGCTTCAAGCTGCTCAAAACCAAGACTTTCGACTTGAAAGCATCAGCTGGGTGGGAGTTCCTTTGGCAAAGAAATCTTGCTGAATGCAAAGAGCACTTCACTGAGGAATCATACCACACTCCTGATGGAGACATAATTGAGACTTATAAAGATGGCTATAATCGCACACTCGGATACTGGCGACCTCGTCACCGTACAACTATCAGTGTTTCTGGCACTCACCATCCGAACAAGCGCTGGACATTCTCGCTGAAGGAAGCCGTTCAGTATAGCCACTATGCAGGTGTGACTCGCACTACAGAGCGTTATCGCCTTGAGGACGAGGATGATCCTGAAAGCTTACACAGAATTGGTGACAAAGTGAAAGAGATGCAGGCAAAAGATAGAGTTGTGCTTCGTTCTAAAGCAGCAGCTCAATATGACATTAAGCACTCTCCATTCTCTCCATTCGCATCAGCAGATTATGGATGCGGCCTCAACTACACTGTTGACAAGTGGAAATTCACGATTGGAACAGATTATAAAATTAACAAGAAAAATAAATTCAGCGTATTCTATCGTTTTCAAACCGAGAACGATGACGACGAGCCAAATGGACACATTCTTGGCTTAGGATACAGCATAAAGCTATAATAGAATCATGAAGAAGAATTTAATGATTGTTGCGTTAGCAATGTTCTGCTCGACAGCATTTGCCGACGACTTCTCGCTCTACTATGAGGCAACTGAAGGCTCTCAAAACAACAAGATTGAGGCTGTTGCAAATTTGCAGAAAATCACTTTCGAGGATGGGAACATTGTCATTACTCGCAAAGATGGCACAACTTCAAAGACTGCTATTTCGCTCGTTAAGCGCCTCTTTTTCTCTACAGAATCTGTAGGCATTAAAGAGGCTGACATCAAAGAGGAGAATGCTAAGAAGGATAAGATTTACGACCTCACTGGCCGCACAATCAATGTGAACCTCATTAACGAACTTCCTAAAGGCATCTACATCATTGATGGCAAGAAAGTCATGGTGAAATAAGCGAGTTGCCATCTTAGACAACACTGAATATCCTCTCCCCATCTACTCAAAAAAAAGAATCTCAAAATGAAAAATCTTATACTTTCATCAATTTTCATTGCTTCCGGCATCCTCGCTCAAGCACAGACAATGTATCTGTGCAAGGATGGTGATTACACAACCAAGGAAGTGACTCAAGGATTGGAAATCGACCTCACTCAGGGGTACGATTCCATCACTTTCACAAAACCTCAGATTGAGCCCACAGTAACAATTGTTTACAATGGCTCTTCTGCCACCGTAAAGAAGCCTTCGTTCGTGACAGGAGTTTCATCGACTATCAACGGAGCGAATGTAGTCATCACTTCAGACAATGTCACAGAAGAAATCAAATATATTGTTTCCGGAACCTCATCTAATGGCTCGCTCACTATCAATGGCTCATACAAGTTGTCATTGGAATTAGCAGGACTTGACCTTACTTCTGCAACAGGAGCTGCATTAGACATCGAATGCGGCAAGCGCATTAATCTTATCCTTGCCGACGGAAAGACAAACTCCCTTTCTGATGCTGCAAGTGGAAGTCAGAAAGCTTGTTTCTATTGCAAAGGCCACTTAGAAGTAAGTGGCGCTGGCACTCTCAATGTTTCTGGCAACAAGTCGCACGCAATCTCTACAAAGGAGTACATGCAAATGAAAAAGACTGCAGGCACTATTAATATTGTAAAGGCTGCTAACGACGCTCTTCATGTTGGTCAGTACTTCCAGATGAATGGCGGAAAAATTAGCATCACAAGTACAACTGTTGGCGACGGAATTCAAGCAGAATCCACAAGCGACGCTAAAGATGAAAACAACGGACAAATCATCATCAAGGGTGGCACTCTCGATATAACAATGGCTAACCAAGACACAAAAGCCATCAAAGCAGATACAGACATTACCATCAGCGGCGGCTCATTCACAATCAATGCAGAAGGTAATGGTTCGCGTGGCATTCAAACTGATGGAAACATGACGATTGGCGAAGAGGAGAATGCTACAAGCATACTTATCAATGCTACAGGCGGCAAATGCACACTTGCTGAATGCGCACAAGATCCACACAATTGCATGGGCATCAAGGTTGATGGAAACCTGACTATCAACAAAGGCAAAGTTTCTGTTTACAACACTGGAAAGAAATCTAAGGGAATAAAGGTTGGTGGCACTTATACTGCTAACGGAGGCACAATCAGCGCAGTAGTTGAGAGTACAAACTAAGTAACCATAGCAATACAAACAAACTTACATAATACAACACAAAAGGAGCGCCCCATCATCGGTGCGCTCCTTTTTAATTATTTATAATATGATAGTATTCTGAATTATGCTTCAGCTTCCTTCTTTGCCTTTGCCTCGTTAAGCTTAGCCTTAACCTTGCCACGATTAACAATGAGGAAGATGATAACACCTGCACCTACGAGGATGCAAATTGCAAGGACTGGGCGATAGAACAACCAAGCAATTGCAATTACGAGGAGTGACCATACGATACCAATAACACTTGTGACAATACCTACGCCGAAGCTGAATATTGAAGAGAGGAAAGGAACAACCTTGAGGAGTGTCTCAAGGAAGCCGAAGAGACCCTTCAAGCCACCGCATACGAGGAGAATGCCAAAGATACGGAGAACCCATGTCCAAAACTCGTTTGTATCTTCTGCGCTCTGGAACATTTCCTCCATGCTAACAACACCATTGTGAACCATCATGAGAGTCTTGCCATTCTTTGCCTTGTATTGCTTAAATGTGTTACCACTAACCTGGGCGATAATAGAAATCTTATGTGGGTAAATAACAGTGTAAGAGATACGAACATCACCTACTGCTGGAGAGTTTGGAGATTTGCCAAGGTAAATCTGATTCTGCGAAACATGAATATTCTCATATCTGTTGTCATTGAAAACAACCTTATTGCTGTCAACAGCAACAGAATCTGCTGCAGTAACCTCTGGCTCTGGAGTGGTAACAATTGGCTGTTCGCCAAGAACACGAGCGATTTCAGCATTGATAGCCTTAAGCATTTCGTCACTTATAGAAAGTTCCATTTTCTCCGAACCACCAATTTTACTGATCATTGATGCAGGGCAAGTGTAAGCGCCGAATGTAACATGTTCTGCTGTCCATTCCTGATCCTCAAGCTGCATAAGCACTGCGTTGCTGCGGCCTGCATAAGCAGGATCCTTAAAATTGCTTGAGTTCTGTGGTTCGCTAACCCATTCCTTAGAATAAGTATAAGTTGTAGTGATTTCTTCACTGCCACCGAGCTTGTCTTCTCTCTGCTCTGACTGATGCTCTACCCACTGATAGTACTCAACCTCTCTCTCAAGGTTGATTGAAATTGCACCTACGCCAAACTGAGAGTCGTAAAGAGAATCTGTTGTCTCTGCCATGCCTGTTGCGTGAACGAGCTCGCCATCAAAGCTTGGATCAACCTTCTTGATGCTTTCCATCTCAATTGCGACACCAGCACCCTCTTTGAGTGCCTCTGCTGTCTTAACTGCTCTGCCTTCGTTCCAGCCAAGCAGCCATGTTCCGGCAACAAACATGATAATGCCTGTGATCACGCCACCGAATGAATTCTTGACGCGTTCACCATAACCTACAGTTCTTTTTTCTGTATAAGCCATAATGTTCTTAAAAAAGATTAATAATTATTAGAGTTAAAAAAACAAAAATTTTGACAAATATACAAC
>JAGHVC010000134.1 GCA_018064505.1 Candidatus Minthosoma caballi
TGCTTATAGCTGCTGCAGCTCTTGCAGGTCTGTCACTTGCTTCATGCGAAGACGAACCTGACAAGTACGAGGTAGCTGGCGGCTCACCTGTGGTGAAGTATGTTCGTTGTTTGTCTTCCGAAATCCATAGATGGGATGATGCTGAGGGCACACAGTACACTGACGGACAGCTTGTTACTTCTGCTTCACCTCGCAGCACTCTTTGCATCATTGGCGAGAATCTTCGCAGTGTAAAGCAGGTTTGGTTCAACGACCTTCAGGCTGTGCTTACTACAAGCTACATTACAGACAATACTCTTATTGTTAATATTCCAAAGGATGTGCCAGGCTCTGTGACTGACAAGATCTACTTTATCACATCTTCAAAGGATACAGTAGCTTACGACTTCCATGTTGTAATTCCTAAGCCATTCGTAACAACAATGACTAATGAGTATGCAGCTGTAGGTGAAGAAGTTACACTCTATGGTAACTACTACATTGACGATGCAGCAGTTCCTCTCACAGTAAACTTCACTGGTGCAAACGGATTGGTTCAGGCTAAGGATCTCAAGATTGCTGAGGACTACTCATCAATCACATTCAAGATTCCTGCTGGCGCACAGGAAGGCCCTGTATTCGTAACATCAGTTTATGGTACAACAGAGGCTCCATTCCAGTATCTTGACAAGCGCGGCATGCTCTTCACATTCGACGACGGCCGTATCAACAATGGCTGGAAGGTTCCTAAGGCTGATGGCACTGGTATCAGAACTGACAATACAGCTCTCGACGGCAACTTCCTCCAGTTCGGTAACGGCGAGGTAGAGTTCAAAAACTCATGGGATGATAATAACCTTGAATTTGACTACTGGCCAGGTTCATGGCAGAACCCAGAGACATTCTCTGACCCTGCAACAATGCGTCTCTATGATGTAACAGACTTCTCTAACTGGGAGACTCTCGCGCTCAAGTTTGAGATTTGCATTCCAGAGAGCAATGCTTGGATAGGCTCAACTGAAAAGCCATTTGACGGTGCTCCAATGCAGATCATTTTCTCAAGCACAGACATGGTTACTAATACTGATGCTGGTGCAGTTGACATGGCAGGTAATATCCTTCCTGGTGGAAACAACACATTCTTCCACGATGCAAACAACCCATTCCCACGCTGCTACTATCGCCCATGGGCTACAGCTGCAGAAGGTAAGTTCCATACTGGTGGCAAGTGGCAGACAGTAGTATTGCCAATCAAGGCTAACTGGATTTATGATTACGATGGAAACCTCGTTAATCCTGACCTCAGGCCAACTTCATTCGCTGGCTTCCAGATCATGTTCTGGTCTAACGCAGGCGCTCCAACTACTGTATGTTCTCCAATCATCAAGATTGATAACATCCGTGTAGTTCCTTTCAACCAATAATACAGTAAAGAAACATGAAAAAGTTTATTAATATTTTCGCATATGTGATGGTAGCCCTCATCGGGCTATCCATCGCGGCATGTAGCGATGACGATTACAACACAAATCCATACTCTAAGTCTGGTGTGAATTTGCTTGCTTTCGGTCCATGCCCAATGGAGCGTACTCAGGAGATTCGCATCACAGGCACAAACATGGACAAGGTGGAGAAGGTCATCTTCCCTGCTGATGCAACTGTTGAGGAAGCTGCTGTACTCAAGGCAGAGTTCAACAATGTTGACAAGCAGAACATTTATGTAAATATCCCTGACGCAACAGTGCCTGGCAACATCAAGCTTGTTTGCGGTAAGGATACAGTTGTGTCTGAAGGCATTATCACTTTCGAGGAGCCTATCGAAGTTACTTCTATTGCTCCTGTTAAGGGTCTCAATGCTGGCGACATCATCACAATCAAGGGTGACTATGTTTACAACATCGCTTCTGTAACATTCACATCTGGCGTTACAGTTCCTGCAGAGGAGTTTGAGAGCGCTTCACGCCGTGAGCTCAAGATTCGCGTTCCTCTCGCAGCTGAGTCTGGTGTTATCACTATGACTGACGGCGATGAGTGGACAGAAGAGTATAAGGAAGAGCTTGAAATCCTTTCTGCAAAGGTTACTTCTATCTCTGCTACAGAGGTTGAATTCGGTCAGGCAATCACTATCACAGGTACTAACCTCCACACAGTTGAGTCAGTATTCTTCCCAGGTGGTGTTGCTGCTGAGTTCACTGTTTCTGCTGACAACAAGACAATCTCTACAACAGTTCCAGCTCAGACTAAGAGCGGTGCAGTTTCATTGCTCCTCTACTCTGGCGCAGCTATTTCTACTCCAGAAATCGCTGTTCCTACAGTAGGCAACTTGTCTATCTCTAAGAGCAAGGACATCTGTGAAGGTGACGAACTCTACATCTCAGGTGACAATCTTGATCGTGTAGTTGTTGTTAAGATTCCTGGCCAGACAGAAGACTACAAGCCAGAGTTTGTTGATGGCAAGATTAAGGTTGTTGTTCCTGAAGGCATGCCTGACGGCGAGATCGTACTCGTTCAGAACGACTACATCTCAGTAGGCGTACAGGTTGATGTTCGCAAGCTTGCTGGCGTAATCTGGCAGGGCAAGACTGAGCTCGTAGGCTGGAACGGTAACTGGGGCGTATTCAACTGGGATGGCGCTTTGTGGGATAAGTTCTGCGAGACTATCAATACTCCAGGTAAGCTCACTATCCACTTCACTCAGACAAAGGAGGCTCCTGTCTTCAAGGCTAAGATGGGTGACTGGGGCACTTCATTCTCAAGCATGAGCATTCCTGAGGAAGGCGAGGATCCTGCATGCCGTCCAGCTGCAGGCATCGAAGACCTCGAGATTGATCTTACTGCTGAAGAAGTTGAAAAGATGTTTGGCTCAGGCAAGCAGGGTATCGTACTCTGGGGTGATGGTATCCAGGTACAGTATGTTAAGTGGGTTGCAGCAGGCGAGCCTGTAGTAATCTGGCAGGGAACTGAAGACATGGGCGCATGGTCAAATCAGCCATATCTCTGTTCTGACGGTGGCAAGGAATTCATTGATGCTGGCGTTCAGGAAGGCTGGGTTGTTCGCTTCCATGGCATTGCAACATCTGCAAATTGGCAGTTCCAGGTATTTGAAGGCCACTGGGCAGACAATGACAATGCAATCAAGTTTGCTGGATTCAAGCCAGACGATAGCGATCCTATCATCATTGAAGACCTCGAAGCTGCTGGCGGCTATGTTTCATTCAAGCTCACTCAGAAGATGATTGACATGGCAACTACTCAGCAGTGGTGGGGTGGCATCTGGGTTGTTCAGGGCCAGGACTTCATTCTTGAGAAGATTACTGTTGCACCATTCTAATTCAGACGACATTTAGATTTCAGATAAAAACGGGCAGCACTGTACTGTGCTGCCTGTTTTATTACAAAACTCACCTGCGAAAGCATTATATAAAAATTTTGAATACCTGCTTAGTATAATCATGAAGACAAGAATTTCCTTTTTATGCGCTCTCATGGCGTTGCTGACACTTTCCTGTACAGAAAATAAATCAAAGAAGACTCAGATGATTGAAGAGATAGAGTCGTTTCATGTTGACACTATAGTTCAGTCGCCGGAGGAAGCGAAGGAATATCCTTCAATGTATGATGTGCTGAGAAAATACCCAGAGCTGTTTCATGCAGCAGAGAATGCTCAGAAAGAGTATGACAAGTGGGTGGAGATGGAGCGCGTGATGATTTCAACTGCATTGATAGGAAAAGACAATAGTCAGGAGCAAATGGCTGAGCAGAAATCGGCAGCGTTTGATGCATGCATGAAAGCTCTTGATGTGCGCAATGCACTTTCCGATGCCATCACTCGTGACGACATTGCAGATGGATCTACCGTGTGGGTTGACAACGAGAAAATATTAAACGAGTATATCAATATAATGAGTGAAGTGCCTGACGGAATGAAGGATTCGGAGTCATCATTCTCGACTGACGAGGTAAAATCATCCATAGGCAGAGCACGCAAAAGATGGGAGCAGTATTTCAATCAGGTCACTCAAATGGCTGAAGCCATTCCTGCTCAGTATCGTGCTCAATTCATTTACCTTTTCAACATCCAGTGCAAGCAGCATCTTGCAGATTTGAAAAACCGCTATTGCGATTATTATAGCGAGAGAAAAGGAAATTGGATAGCAGATAATGTAATAATCGAGGAATAATCTCACTTCGATTGTGAAATAAATACATTTTTACTTTGAAAAGCAGTAAATATATTGTTACTTTGCGACAAATACAGTAAAAGAAGCAAATCTCAGACATTAAATTTGTTCTAAGGCTGAAATTCAAATCAATAACAAAATAAATACAAGCTTATGAAATTTAACCGTTTTTTCAATCTCTTTAGTGCAGTCCTCATGGCATGCATGCTTGCATTTGTGGCTGCATCTTGCGGTGACGATCCAGAAGATGATATTCCATCACCACCAGCTCACAACACCACAGTCACAGAAGCATCGATTATCGACCTTTTATCTTCTGACGCAATCACAGATGAAATCCCATTCAAGGCTACTGAAAACTGGAGAGTTACTTCTGATGCAGACTGGTGCACAGTGTCGCCTACTCAAGGCACTGCTGGTTCAAAGACCATCACAGTCACTATCACCGAAAATCTTTCATCTGAGCCTCGCTCTGCTCATATAAAGATAACTTCTATTGACAACCAAAATTACTCTAATACCATCACCATCATTCAGCCTGCTATGGAGGCTAAGCCAGCCCCAGAAGAGGATAAGAATGCTCCTGAAGGCATGAAGTCACCTGCCAGTGTCTTGGTCACAAAGATTAATGTAGGATGGAACCTTGGCAACACTTGCGAGGCTGGCATTTGGGACGGATGGAGTGGCGATGACCTCGACATCGAGACAAACTGGCTCAACCCTAAGGTGAAGACATCAAAGGCAATGTTCACAGCACTCAAAAACGCAGGTTTCAATGCTGTTCGCATCCCTACACGCTGGACAGTCCATGCTGATGCTGACATGAACATCAATGCTCGCTGGCTCGCTCGCGTAAAGGAAATCGTGGATTATGCAGTGTCGCAGGACATGTATGTCATCCTCAATTCTCACCACGACAATTGGTACGACCGCCTTCCTGTTGGATATAACGAGGCTGACATCCATAAGAAATACGAGAACATGTGGAAGCAGATTGCCACATACTTCAAGGACTACGACGAGCACCTCATCTTTGCTGGCGCAAACGAGATCATCAGCGTCAACGGCTCTTCAGAGAACTGGGGCAACCCAAGCGCTTCTGACTACAAGTTCGTAAACAGCCTCATGCAGCTCTTCGTGAACACTGTGCGTGCTACTGGCGGCAACAATGAGTGGCGCAACATCATGGTTCAGCCATGGGCATGCAATCCTTCGTTCGCCATTGACGATAAGTTCGTGCTTCCTACAGACACTAAGGAGAACCGCCTCATCGTGGAATATCACTGCTACGACCCTTACAACTACGCCATTGGCAAGGGACAGTCTGGCAACCAGTGGGCACAGCACGAGCCTTCGCAGGCTGACCTCAACTATGTTGCCAACAACTTCGCTAAGCTTAACGCAAAGTTCATCTCGAAAGGCGTTCCTTGCATCATGGCAGAGTTCGGTTCTACTCAGGACAATTCTTATTCAAAAGGCAACGATGCAGCCGATAAGATTCGTGCAGACTACCATAAGTTCATCGTAAGCGAGGCAAAGAAATATGACATTCCAGGCTTCTACTGGGACAACTATTGCTTCACAACAACAGGTGAGAACTTCGGTCTTCTCGATCGCAAGAACTGCAATTTCCCTGCTCGCGCCCAGATTGCGCTCAAGGGCATCATGGATGGCTTGAACTAAATGACAGCCGCGAACTTACGCCCACTCATTACAATTACAGACTGATTATCAATAGCTCTTATTGATCAGTCACACATACTTTACATACTAAAAACTTTGTGCCCGTTTCGTTTTATTGCTTGCACCTTGTAAGCGATATTGCGAGACGGGCACAATCAATATTGTCCCAAAGGCACAGATAATTCAAAATAATTCGTATTTAATTTTTGTTTTTGAAGAATAATGATTAATTTTGTCCTGAAATTAAGGGAAAAAACAAAAACTAACTTAACAAATAATCATTATTACTAATCATTAAAATTTTTCGCTTATGAAGAAATTTTTACTCTCTCTCGTAGTTGCTCTTTCAGCAGTAGCTGCAAACGCTCAGACAAAGTTGACAATTGTACCACCTAACCAGTGGTGGGGTTCAAAGGATGTTACTATTGCTACAGCAGGTAAGATCAGCTATGACTCACAGTATGGCGAGTTCAATATCAAGAAGAACCTCGACTTGTCAGTTTACACAGGCATGACTGTTGTGTATAAGGACATGGTTGACACTCAGATCAAGATTCAGGGCGATGCTGAAGACCCATCAACTTACAGCAAGAAGGCAGAGGTGTATATTGGTCTTGACGGCGCTGAAGGTGAGAAGACTATCGAATTCCCAGCTTCTCTTGGCACAAAGATCGAGGCTCTCTCGCTTCAGGGATTGGCTCCAGGCGGCCAGATCGCTTTCGACAAGATTATCCTTCTCAAGGGTGAAGAGCAGGAAATCGTTTCTGACTTCGCAGGCATGGCATGGGGCGGCACATTCACTAAGGTTGCTGGTGATGGCGTTGATATCTTGATCACTGATGGCTATGGCGAAATCGGCTTCAAAGAGGCAGTTAGCTACGAGGCTGGCAAAGAATACAAGTACGATGTAACTTTCGGCGAGGCAACTCCAGAAGCTCTTCAGTTCAAGATTTGCACTGAGGAAGGCGTAGAAGGTGCTCAGTTGGGCAGCGACAGCAAGTACTACATCTATCAGGATGTTCCAGCAGGCGCAACTTCTGCATCAGTCACTGTTGACTATGTATACTCAAGCATCACTCTCCAGTGTGCAGTTGCTAACACAACATTCAAGGGCATCCAGGCAACTTTGACAGTTGGCAACGCAACTTCTGTTGCTTCAGCTGCTGCAGCTGCTGCAGTTCCAGTAGCTTACTACAACTCAAAGGGCCAGAAGATCTCTAAGCTTGAGAAGGGCGTAAACATCGTTAAGATGTCTGACGACACAGTCAAGAAGATCAAGAAGTAATCTCTGATAATTCAGATTTCATTCATCTAAATAAAAATAGGAGCACACTGTGCTCCTATTTTTTTGTGATCTTTATGTGATAATAAATAGCTTATAAAGTTTTAAACACAGAGGACACAGAGGACTCAGAGTTATATCTTAATCCGAATGGGAATTTAAAACTCTGAGTCCTCTGTGTTTAAATTAAAGGTAACTATATAGAACTTGACCCGCTATAGGTTTTTCGCATAAATTTACACTAACACAAGAAAAGCACCCCATAAAGTGGACTGAGATTAAACCTCAGAAACAAACCGATTAATAGTATAACAATTGTCCATTAGACAAAGAATGAACTTCTCCACTATATTGTGACAAGAACCATTCAGGTCCTGCTTTATCCACAATAATTTGTACAACTTGTTCCCAATCATTATTTTGTATAATTTGAATAGCAGTTCTTTTATCTACCCCACCTCTTATTAAATACTGTATCCAATCTTCATCACTTTGAGCACCGTTTACATAATCAATCGCATTTTGATGTTCAAAACCGTTTAATATTGCGTTTGTTGCATCTTCTGCATCATCAAAAACAAAACCTTCACAGCCATGCGTATCTATGAAGTTGTTATCTGTATACCACTCTTCTATAGAACTACCCATAGACGAAACGATTTCTTCAACTTCATTTGATGTATCTGTAGCCTCTTTCAACACTTTATTTACACTCTCTTTAATTACTCTGTGTAATTGTGACTCTGTAAGCCTAATTCTATTCTTATT
>JAGHVC010000085.1 GCA_018064505.1 Candidatus Minthosoma caballi
ATATATTAATTATATTTGTGTAACGACCGGAAAATGTAAGAATTAATAATCAATAATAATAAAAACACTTTACCTAAATGAACAAACGCTTTTGTAAATTAGGAAAACATGCAGCTAAGGCATTCTTCCTATTTGCCATGTGCGGAGCTACTTACTCATGTTCAGATGATTACAAGTTTGATGATGGTAATCCATCATGGCTTGGTTCAAGCATTTATGAGTATCTGGAAAGCCAGGGCAACTACAAGAACTTCGTCAAACTGATTGACGATCTTGACTACAAAGAGGTGCTGTCTCGTACAGGTTCGAAGACTTTATTCGTTGCTGACGACGACGCATTTGCATCCTTCTTCCAAGACAATCCTTGGGGTGCACACAGCTACAGCGAGCTGACACTCTCTCAGAAGAAGCTGATTCTCAACTCTGCAATGATTAACAATGCGTACTTGCTCGAAATGATGTCAAGTACACCTGCAGGTGGTGGAGACAATGATCTACCTGTAAAAGGCGAATGTCTGAGAAGAGAGACTTCTTCTTCAGAGACAGACTCTGTGCCATTCTTCAAAGGATCAGAGCTCCCTTACAGCTACAACGAGTCAGAAACTGACTACTGGGCTCGTTTCCGTAACGACAAAGGCATCCACCTCGCCCTTGACGCTACTCCTCCTATGATGATTCACTTCCTCGCTACTCAGATGGCCAACAAGAAAATCACAGACAAAGACTTCTCTATGATTACAGGCCAGGAGCGAGACAAAAACGACGCATACATTTTCGGAAGCAAGGTTATTGAGCAAGACATCACTTGCCAGAATGGTTACCTCAACCGTCTTGACAAAGTGCTCATTGCTCCACAGAACTTAGCAGAAGTGCTCAGAACAAATGGCGAGACAAAGATTTTCAGTCACATGATTGACAGATTCTCTGCCCCATTCTACAACGAGCAACTCACTAACAACTACCGCCTCATCTATGGCAACGCTGTTGACTCTGTTTTCCAGAAGAGATATTTCTCTCTTCGTTCTCAAAACAACGATCCTCTTCTCTCTGACAGAGGCACGGATCCACTTGGCAACCCAAATGGAAACACAGTGTTCAACACAAGCTCTAAACTTCCTTTGCCTTTCGACCCAGGATGGAACACATACAGAGCTGACTCTAAGACATCAAAGGAACAAGACATGGGTGTCATCTTTGCTCCAAAGGACAGCTGTCTTATGGAGTACTTCTTCAAAGATGGAGGCGGCGGTCAGTTCCTCGTAAAGGCTTATGCTCCTGAGCTTGCAAGCCAAATCAAAGAGGACACTAAAGACTTTGACCTCGTTTACAAGGCTCTTGACCAAATCCCATTGCAGACAATCCGTGCCTTGCTTAACAACTTGATGAAGGACTCATTCATCAGCTCAGTTCCAAGCAAGTTCGAAACGATCAAGAATTCTGCTCAGGACCCTATGTTTGACACAAATGACGACTACCACAGAAACAAGATTGCAAAGACAATACTTGCAAACAATGGTGTCGTTTACCTGATGAACGAAGTAACAACCCCTGCAGAGTACGCAGCAGTAAGTGCTCCTGCTTATGTTGAAACAGACAAACTCATATTCAACTGGGCAATTAGAAGCAGCACATTGGGCTCTATACCAACTAACTACTATGCTTACCTTCTTGCAATGAGCTCTCGCTTCAGTTTCTTCGTTCCATGCGATGATACATTCTCATACATTGACCCTATTTCATTCTACAACCCTCTTGTAAAGAATGAAGGCGCAACAACAATTCTCGAAGGCAGAGAGTATGTTTACTCTTGGGATGAGAAGAACAACACTCCTAAGGTGACATCTTACAGATACAACTACGACATCACAAACCACACTGGTGAAAGAGGTGATATTGTATCTACCGAGAATGTTGACATGAAAACTATAGGCGGCAACCGTTTGAAGGATATGCTTGAAACTCACACAATCATTCACGAGGACTCTGTGAACGGAAGCAGCATCAAGGAAACAGAAACTGGTGTTGAATGCGACAAGCACTACTTCGTCTCAAAGAACGGAGCTGTCATTTATGTTGAAAACGCTAAAAAGCAAAAGAACGGCATGAAAGTGAAAGGCGGTTGGCAAATCGACAACGGCACTGAGGCTCTTGTTACAGGCTTTGACGATAAGTCTGCTCAGACAAACGGCTATGGTAACGGATTTGCTTACATGCTCAACACTCCTATCCTTCCTACAATTGAATCTGTTTACTCTGCAATGTATAACAATCCAAACTTCACAAAGTTCTTCGAACTCTGCCAGACTGATGTCGAGGTTCTTAACGAAATTGGTATTACAAGCACTATTGAGCAGAACAAGTACAACATCTTCATCGAAGACTCAAAGCCTGGTCTCCCATGCTTCGACCACACAACAGGTCAGAAAGTCAGCAGTGCAACAAATGTTCGTTTCTTCAACAACTACCGCTACACTGTATGGGTGCCAACAAACGCTGCTATGACAGAAGCTGAAAACAAGGGACTTCCAACATGGCAGGACCTTCGCGACTTGCTTGAACTTGACATAGATGCAGAAGATAGAAGTGAACTCACTCAGGAGCAGGAAGAAGCTCGCAACCTCAAGGCAAAGGCTATGGTTACTGCTATCGTGAACTTCGTAAAGAATCACTTCCAGGACAACTCAATCTTTGCTGATACTCCAGCTTTGGTTAGCACTCCTTACGAGACAATGACAATCAACAGCGAAACAGGCGTTTATTGCCGATTGAAGGTTGCTTCTTCTGGCAATGGAAACCTCAGCATCACAGATGCTGCAGGACACGAGAGACACTTGACAAGTGATAAAAACATCATCGTACGCGACTACAAGACAGATGGCAATCAATCTGCAATAAAGAATGCATTGTCATCATCTTCTGCAGCAGTACTCCATGGCATTGACGGCGTTCTCGACTACAAAGCTAATGAGGGCGGACGCTACGATGCTGACTGGAAGTCACTTGCTAAAGCGCGTGCTTATCTCAAGAAATATCAGATTCTCAATTAATAAACTTACATAGAACATTATGAACAAGATTAAATTTATCATCACTTCAATCGTGCTGTTCTTCTGTGTAAGTTCAGCAATGGCGCAACAGCGACGCATCACTGGTACTGTGTATGATGACCTCGGCGGAATCATGGCAGCCAATGTTGTAGAACGCGATGCAAACAACCGTATCGTCGAAGCAGCCGTTACAGATATGAACGGTAACTTCTCTATGGTAATCAAGAACCCTAAGGATGTGCTTGTTGTCAGCTATGTTGGCTATAAAACTTGGTCGCAAGTTATCGGCACAACAACAAAGTTCAACATCAAGATGCAAGACAACACACAGCTCGCAGAAGTTGTGGTTAAAGCAAAGCCAAAGGTTAACAGCAATGGTATGTCTATTCCTCTCAAGGAGATTTCCGTTGCTACTCAGACAATGAACATGGATGATGTTGAAGGTCTCTCTTTCACATCTGCAGACGAAGCTTTGCAGGGTAAGATTGCCGGTCTTGACATCGTTGCAAACTCTGGTAACCTTGGTGCTGGTACATCAATGCGTTTGCGTGGTGTGAGCACAATTCACGGCTCTGCAGAACCACTCATCGTTGTCGATGGCAATATTTTCGACCTTCCTGACGGAGCTGCCGACATCAACTTCGAAGACATGGACAATGAAGAGCAGTTCGCTACCCTTCTTTCTGTCAACACTGAGGATATCAAGGAAATCAAGGTGTTGAAAGACGCTGCAGCAACTGCAATCTGGGGTGTGAGAGGTTCTAACGGTGTGCTTGAAATCACTACTCGCCGTGGTGTTGCAGGTAAGACAAAGATTAACTTCTCTTACAAGTTCTCTGGTTCTTGGGCACCTTCTGGCCTCAACATGCTTAATGGTGACGGCTACACTATGATGCTCAAGGAAGCTTACTTCAATCCTAAGCAGAATACTGCAACAGCAGACATGGTCGAGCTTAACTACGACCCTGCTTATCCTGTTCAATATCATAACTTCAACAAGAACACCGACTGGGTTGATGCTGTGAATCAATTTGGTCAGTCTCATGACTACTTCATCACACTGAATGGTGGTGGTGAGAAAGCAAGATTCCGTATTTCTGGAGGTTATAAGCATCAGACAGGCACAATCATCAAGCAGTCGCTCGACCAGTTCTCTACTCGTCTCGTTCTTGACTACGATGTGTCTGACCGTATCAGATTCTCTACAAACTTTGCCCTCACTTACACAGACAACCATCGTAACTGGGATGGCGGCTCAACATCTTCAATTCTCGGCAAAGCATACAATGCAATGCCTAACATGAGTATTTATGAATATGACCAAAACGGAGAATTGACTGGCGACTTCTATAAGATGCTTCCATCGGGAGCTCTTGGAGCAGCAGCAAGCAACTACTATTCTTCATACTATTTGTCAGACATGAAGAACAACGGAAACCCAGTTGCTATTGCAAACCAAGCATTTAACAATCAGTCAACTTACCGTATCACTCCACAGTTCAACCTCGAATACAAGCTTCTCTCAAAAGACGGCGATGGACATCAGCTCAACCTCAATGCCGAGGTTTACATGGACATCTTCAACAAGTCTGAGAATGCTTACATGCCTGCTTCTTTGAGCACAAAGAACTGGAAAGACGGTGTGAATGGAACAACTAACGACGAATTCAAGTCTCTCGGTTTCACAAACAGAGAAAAGATTATCTTTGTTCCTAAGTTCAACAACGAAAATGTAACCATGAGCTTCATGGGACAGTTTGAGTTCACTACCGGTAACAGTTCTTCTCAGTATGTTTCGCAGAATGGCCTTCCATCAGGCATGTCTTCATCATCAGCAGGAGCTTACCTTCTTAGCTCAACTTCTGGCACAGGTGAATGGCGTAGCATGTCATACCTCGGAAGCGGTCACATTGGCCTCTATGACGGACGCTACTCATTTGATGTAACTGTTCGCCGAGACGGTTCAACACGATTCGGCAAAGGCAACAAATGGGGAACATTCCCTGGCATCTCTGCTCGTTGGAACATCAGCGATGAACCATTCTTCGAAAAGCTCAAGGTTGGCAATGTCATCTCAATGTTAGCATTCAAGCCATCATGGGGTAAGAACGGTTTGGCACCAAGCCACGAGTATCTTATGTACAACAAATACAGCAGCACTGGTGTTTACGGTCAAGGAAACTATGTTTACAATGCCATCAGCCCAGACAATCTTCGACTCACAAACATCATGTGGGAGACACTTACTTCATGGAACCTCGGTGCTATTCTCGGCGTATTCAATGACCTTGTAACTTTTGACTTCAACTACTACAACAGACAGAAAGACGACCTTCTTATGCAGAATGTAGGCGTTCCTGGCTCAACAGGCTTTGGCAGTCTTTCTTGGAGGAATGTTGGTGGTCTTCGCAACCGTGGTTGGGAACTCCTTGTTACTACAGGCAAGTTCATCAAAACAAGAAAGTTCTCTATGTCTGCAAACTTCAACATGTCTCAGAATGTGAACACAATTACAGACATGGATCCAACAGTTCTTTCGTCAATGAACGGAGAATACGGATACAGAAATGCTGAATACCTTAAGCGTATTCAGGTAGGCAACGCAGTTGGATCTATCTACGGATTCAAGTTCGCAGGTGTATATCGCTATGATTACGAGCACAATGGCTACACAGACCTTTCTTCTTCTACATACGGAGAGAACACAGCTGCAGCAGCTGCTGCTCGCGGAGAAAATGCAACAGTTCCTGTAGCTCGCGACGCAAATGGCAACATCCTGTTCGACTCAAAGGGAAATCCTCTCCACATGTATTTTAACTATGGAGGCCTCAATTATGAGTTCAAGGGAGGTGATGTTATCTACGAAGACATCAATCACGATGGTCAAATCAACGAGCTTGATATTGTTTACCTTGGCAACTCTAACCCTAAGATGAATGGTGGTTTCGGCTTGAACTTCAACTATGGCGACTGGTCTTTGAAGCTTTCTTTCAACTATCGCTGGGGCAACAAAATTGCTAACACAGCTCGCTTGAACAACGAATCAATGCGTTCTAATATCAACCAGAGTCAGGCAGTAGCATGGCGTTGGCGCAAGAATGGCGACATCACAGAAATTCCTCGTGCAATGAATGCTACAATTGGAGCTTCATATAACTCATTGGCAAGTGATCGATTCGTTGAAAACGGCGACTTCCTCCGTCTTCAGTACATGCAGATTGGCTATAATGTCCCAAGTAAGGTCGTAAAGAACTGGGGATTGCAAAGCCTCCGTCTCAATGCATCAGCAAACAACCTCTTCTGTCTCACAAAGTACACAGGTGTTGACCCTGAGGTTAGCTACGGTGCATGGGGTGTATGCTACGACAACTCAAAGACACCACGAGCTAAGTCTTTCACTGTTAGCATAAATGTTGGTTTCTAAATCATCTTCTACAGGAAACAAGAAACTTAAGATGTTTAGAATTATTAGAAACACCAGAACAAATATGAAAAAAGCAATAAAAAATATAGCACTCTTTGGATGCGTTGCTGTAGGTGTTGGATTTGGCTTCTCATCATGTGATGATTACCTTACAATCACCCCTACTTCATCGATCGTTGAAGAAGAATTCTGGCAGGACAAAAACGACTTGAACAATGCTGTTTACGCATGCTACAAGCGTTTGGTAAGCAATGACATCCTGCACAAATATGAATACTGGGGAGAGATGCGTTCAGACAATTTCGAGCGTTCTACCTCAGTATCTGCAACAGGACAGGTTGCTAACATCATGAATGCAAACCTGCTTCCAACTTACGACATTTTCAACTGGACACCAATGTACAATGTGATTAATCAATGCAACAAAATCATTAATCACGGCCCAGGTGTTGTGGCTTATGACGAAAGCTTCTCTAACAGCGACTGGACACCAATCTACGCTGAGATGGTCACTCTCCGTGCATTCTGTCATTTCAATCTTGTTCGTACATTCGGAGAAATACCTTATGTCACAATAGATTACAACAATGACAACCAAGAGCTCAAGATGCCTCAATCAACTCAATTGGCAGTTCTCGACAGCATTGTTTCCGACCTTGAGTCTGTTAAGGACAAAGCAATGTCAGACTACGGCAATAATGTTTTGAATCACGGCAGAATCACAAAGAAAGCTGTTTACACTCTGCTTGCAGATGTCTATTTGTGGCGTGCAAGCTACAAAGCAGGCAACAATCATCCATTCGTAAAGCTCGGATTTGAGTCAAATTACATTGGTGATGTTAAAGATGGAGATGTTCGCACAGAAACATTCTCTACATCAGCAGAAAGCGATTACGAGAAGTGCATAGAATGCTGCAACAAGGTCATCGAGATCGTTACTAAAGAAAAGATTGACCACATGAACGAAAGTGGACAGAATATCGGCGGTGGCGATATTAAGATTGAACTTGAGGATCTTCTTGAGCAGAATGTCTCTACAAGTTCTGCCTCATATATACTCTCAACATCACAGAATGCTTACAAGTCAATATTTGGTGATGGAAACTCAGAAGAATCAATCTTCGAGCTTCAGGTTGAAGGCACCACTTATGGCAACGGAATGATTACCAGCTTGTACCATGGACTTGGTTCTAACCCACGCGCAGGCTCTTTCATTGGTGTCCCTACTCTTCTTGAAGCAGTCAACGAAACGCCAAACAATGTCGAGCAGCTCTATATGTTCTCAAAAACTGACTACCGCCGTTGGGAGTCATTCCAATACAATGGTGCGGGACAGACAGAGTACTGGGTCAACAAGTACACATGCACAAGAATCTCTCAGAGTGCAGGTAGTACAAGCACAATGCTGACAGACAACAATTCACAGAGCTTGAAAGTAGAAAACACTCCTCGATCGTCATCAAATGTTGATGCTAACTGGATTGTATATCGTTTGTCAGAGGTTTATCTCATGAAGGCAGAGGCAATGTCTCAGCTTTACGACGACCTTGACCATCTTCAGACAGCATTCAGCTATGTTCGTGAGGTGTTCAAGCGCAGCAATCCATACGCTTACAGTGCCAACAACAACACAGCAAACAAAGACTCTCTCGATTTCCTCACCTTCTCTTCACAAGAAGGCATAGAGAAACTCATTATGGCTGAGCGTCAGCGTGAATTTGTAGGTGAAGGAAAGCGTTGGTTCGACCTTGTTCGCTATGCACAGCGTCGCGGCAACTCATCAGAAATGCTTTCCATGCTCACTCGAAAGTATTCAAGCAATGGCAAGGCTGTCAAGGCAAAGCTTGCAGACATGCAGTCTTTATTCTCACCTGTTTATAACTCCGAGTTGAAGAACAACAATCTTCTTTATCAAAATGGAGTTTGGTATGTAAACAAGAGTTCATCAAAGACTGATAATCTCTAATACTCAAGAATCATGAAAATAGTAAATAACATATTCAAATATTGCGGCGCAGGACTCATTATGCTTGCTGCTGCTACCGTAACACTGAATAGCTGTACGGAGAATATTGACGACAGTGATCTCTACACTTTCACTGGAGAGATGATGATTGACCACTTCGAAAAAGATCCTGACACATACAGCAGTTACCTTACGCTTCTTGGCAAAGTACATCCAAGCAAACGCTCAGCTTCAACAATGAAGGAGCTGCTCTCTGCTCGCGGCAACTACACTTGCTTTGCTCCAACAAATAAAGCCATCGAGAAGTATCTCGATTCTCTCCTACATATGGCAGAGCCTGAAGTGTCATCAACAGACATCAATGAGATTCCTGATTCTGTTGCAGAAACAATCGTGTTCAACTCCATCATTGAGAATGGAAATGAAGCAGCATTTGCTGTGACAGACTTTGAAGAGGGAGCCCTTGCAAAGACAAACATGAAAGACCGCTTCATCGACATTTCTTATGGCAACGACGAAAACAACAACACTGTAATTTATGTGAATGTAAGTTCAAAGATTTTGGAATCTACAGAAGAGAACGAAATCGAGAACGGCTTTATTCACACAATAGACAAAGTGCTTTCACCATCAAATGCCAGCGTTGCTGACCTTCTCACAACAACAGAAAACACAAAGATTTTCGGTTTGTTAATTGAGAAGACAGGATGGGCAAAGAAGATGAGTGTCTATCAAGATAAAGAATGGGAGGCAAAGCACGAAGATATTCGTGGCACAAACTACAAGCCTGCCAAGTTCGATTGCAAGTATCCTGAGCATCGCTACACTTGCTTCACCGTATTCGTAGAAACAGACTCTGTATTTACAGCAAACGGCATCACCGACATCGAATCACTCTATGAATATGTAAAAGCAAATGCATACTACGACGATGACACAAGTCTTGGCAAAGAAACAAGCTGGGGCACTGACTACGAGAACGAAAACAACTGGCTCAACCAGTTCGTAGCTTATCACATCTTGCCAGAGCGCCTCACATACAACAAGTTGGTTACCTTCGCAAATGAGCCTGGCTACGATGCAAGCACAATAGAGACTCGCAATAGCAATTCATTCACAACAAATGTATGGGAGTATTGGGAGACTATCGGTGTTCATCGTCGCAGTCTCAAGGTTACTGGTATTCGTGGTGAAAAGAGAATCAACCGCGTATCAGTTTACAACAAGAACAACTACAGAGAGCGCACATCTGAGATGAGTATGTTTGGTATCAAGGTTAATCAGAACAATGATATCTACGGCAACAACGCCCTCAACGGCTACTACTACCCTATCGACCAGATTCTCATCTGGAACAAGGATGTGCCAAACAAGGTGCTCAACGAGCGTATGCGCTACGATGTCACAGCCATGTTCCCAGAGTTCATGTCAAACGACTTGCGCTTGAATTTCCACTACAACGACAGAGATGATGGTGGCATTATCTTCACTGATGACTACTTGGAAAACCTTGTTGACATTAGCTCAACAACATACTTCCAGTATCTTCCAAACCGTGGTCACGGACATGGTCCTGGTTCATGGATGAACTACCAAACTGACGAGTTCAACATTCAGGGTGAATTTGACTTCACAATGAAATTGCCACCTGTACCTTACACAGGCACATACGAGATTCGCTATGGTATCAATGCAAACGACAACCGAGGCATGGCACAGATTTACATCGGAAAGAATCCACGCAACCTCCCTGCCATCGGTATTCCTATCGACTTGCGCTCTTCTTCAGGCACAAACCCTGTTGCCACTGGCTGGGTAAAGGATGGCACCGATGCTGATGCAAATGCCGAAACTGACAAGACAATGCGCAACCTCGGTTTCATGAAGGGTCCTAAGTATGTAACACTCAATGCAGGAGCAGAAAATGGCCGTGACAACCAGAACTGCTTGCGCAAGATTATCTACACAGGACAGCTTGAAGCTGGTCAGACATACTATATTCGATTCAAATCTGTACTCTCAGGTTCTAATTTCGAGTTCTTCTACGACTATCTTGAATTGGTTCCAAAGTCAGTTTACGAAGGCTTAGAGGCAGAAGATGTTTGGTGATTTCATTATTAATAAATAAGATATGAATAAGAATAACATAAAAACAATGTTCGTTGGCACATTTATGTCGGCAGCAATAGCTGCTGGCATAACTGCCTGCTCCGACGATCATTTCGACATAAACTCTGATGTCCTCGGCAAACAGACAATTTGGGAGAACATCCAGAGCGACGGAAATTTGTCACAGTATGCCGATATCCTCAAAAGAGTGAACTACTCAACCACTGAGGAGAAGACCACAAAAGAGACCTACGCAGATCTCTTCAATGGCGAACAGACATTCACTGTTTGGGCACCAGTAAACGGTTCATTCGACTACGACTATTATGACAACCTGCTCAAGTCAGGCATCCGCGACAGCATCTACAAAGTTGAGCGCGAGCTCATTCGCAACAACATGACACGCTTCTCTCATGTTGTCAATGGCAATGACTCAATCAAGCTCGACCTCTTCAACATGAAGGCAGCATGGCTCAACTGCAGCAATGCAACATTCAAGGGACAGGCAATCACAAAGCCAAACATTGGCTCAAGCAATGGCGTGCTTCACATTCTTTCAGCACCAGCACAGTATCAGCCAAACCTCTACGAATTCTTGGCTACTCGACCAGAGCTTGACTCTATCAATGCTTTCATCAAGAGCTATCAGATCACAGAGTTCGACGAGAAAGCAAGCACTCAAGGCCCAACTATCGATGGCCAAATCACTTATGTTGACTCAATCACATACATAGACAACGAATACACTCGTCGCTTCATGGGCGCAAAGCTTGAAGTTGAAGACAGCAACTATGTAATGATTCTGCCAACAAACGAAGCTTGGAAAAAGACCCTTGAAAAGACTCAGAAGCTCTTCAAATTCAAAGCATCTTACAAGCAAGACATTCACACTCAGACAGAGCAGGGAGTCGATACAACAATCATCGGCAAGGAAATCAAGTTCACACAAGCAGAGCTTGACTCAATGGTAAACCTCTTCAGCAAGAATGCCATTTGCCAAGACCTCGCCTTCAATGCCAACTGGCAGTACGAGCAGATTCCAATCACAAGCATTGCCGACATTCGTGCGGCAGAAGCTCGCAAGGATTCCCTCCGTTCTACTGCTGGAGAGGTATTCAAGTACCCTAGCACACTGAACGAGACAAACGGACAACATGTAGTAGAAGCTAACTTCGTCGATATGTTTGGTGGCAAGGATCCAATCGAGACAAGCAACGGCTACGCATACATCGTTGACGAGTTCAATTATCCATTTGAGACATACGCTCCAACTCGCAAGCTCGATGCAACAATATTCTTTGAGTCAAACGACAACCAGTGCTCACCATCCGTTCTTGCTGCAAGATACGACAAGCCAAAGGTGGTCATCGATGGCGAGACAGTGCAGACAGACTCAGTCTTCAGCTACAGATACCTGAAGATGGCAGCAAAGGCTACCACTTCACAGCCAGGAGCATTCTTCATGGCGGACGATGTTCTCTCAAGCAAGTACGACATCTATGTTGTCATTGGCTACAACACCGACTACAACTTGCAGAACAAGTTCCGTGCTTACATTTCTTACGACACAGACTCAAAGCGTGTTGCAAACGAAGCGCTCAAGAATCCTAACGAGGATGCCGTCGATGCAGCAGGAGAAAGCATTTACGGCAGCAACAACTTCGTAAACCGCCCTATTCACTACAATAGCGATGGTGAAGTTGCCTTCACTGATACAATTTGCATTGCAAAGGACTTCGAATTCCCAATCAGCTACTACGGCATAGGCGATGCATATCCTACCATTCAGATCAAGAGCAACTTCACAACAAAAGAGAAAAGCTCTTACACTCGCGAGATTTGGGTAAATGCAATTATTATGAAGTCTAAAGAAAGATAATCACTTTATTGAAGGGAACTAAACACTTTATTGAAAACAAAACACTTCACAAAGCGTTAACTTCTTTAATAAAACAAAGCGTTATCTTCTTTAATAAAAAGAAAATAGTATATATGGAAAAAACATATAAATATCAAAAGAGTCTCCTGAGAGCATGCATCGGTTTGATGATGCTGTCAGGTGTCAGCACGGCTCTTGCTCAGGAAGCAGAAGAAACTGCTCCGGCAAAGAAAGTCAAGACTGAGACAGCTCCAGCATATGAAATGAAAGATGTACGAGGTGTCATCTTGGACGCAGCAACCAAGACACCTATCGACGGAGCTCGCGTGCAAGCTTTCGGCAACAAGCGCTATTCAGTCATGACTGACGAGAACGGCAACTACACCATCAAGGTGCCTGTGTTCGTCAACTCATTGTATGTGACTGTGCCAGGTTACAATGATATCCGTGTTGCTTTCGATGGCAACACCGCACCAACAGTATCCCTCTATTCAAGCAAGTTCAACTCTGTTTACTCTGAAGAGACAAGCATCACTTCATCAGCAAAAGCAAACATCAACAACACAAGTGCAATCGTTGCTGACGAAGAAATCGATGCTCAGCTATCAGGCGACATCCACACTATCAATCGTAATGGCGTGCGCGGACAGGGCGTAGCAATGTTCATTCGTGGCTTGAACTCGCTCAACATCAATGCACAGCCACTCGTCGTTCTTGACGGTATGATCATGGACCTCCAGCTCGATCGCACAAGCATTCACGACGGTTTCTTCAACAATATTCTTGCTGGCATCGACACAGAAGACATTGAAAGCATTGAAGTCCTCAAGAATGCCACTTCAGTCTATGGCTCGCGTGGCAGCAACGGCGTTGTAATCATCAACACACGCCGCGGTCACTCATTGGCAACAAAGATCAATGCAAGCATCAGCACAGGATTCGAGTTTGCCCCAAGCACACCATCCATGATGAACGGCAGCCAGTATCGCAACTATGTCAGCGACCTTATTGGCACAACAGAGTATGGCATGAAGCACTCTACATCTGCAAACTCCATCTCGTTCCTCAACAACAATCCTGACTACTACTGGTATCCATTGTACCACAACAACACAGACTGGTCAGATGGAATGTACAGAACAGCAGTCACTCAGAACTACAAAGTCAATGTTCAAGGTGGTGATGATGTAGCAATGTACAACCTCTCTCTTGGCTATGCCAACTCACAGTCAACACTCAAGGACAACGGCTTCGACCGTCTCAATGTGCGTTTCAACACCGACATCAAGCTTGTGAAGAACATCAGCACACAGCTCGACCTTGCCTACAGCCGATTCACAAACAACCTTCGCGACAATGGCTGGGCAGAAAGCTATGCAAGCAGCACTATCTCTTCGCCAAATGTGCTCGGACTCATCCAGGCGCCATTCCTTTCAAAGTATGGCCACTACACAGGCGAGGACGGCAAGCTCCATCTCTCCAAAGTGTATGCCGGCAAGTATGTTGACGACGCCAACTATCCATTCGACTTCGCATCAAGCTATGGAACAAACGCAGCACTCGCCAATCCATACTGGATTCTTGAAAACGGCGAAGGCGACAACAAGAACCGCCAGGAAGTGACACAGTTCCAGCTCAACATCATGCCAAAGTGGGAAATCAACAAGCACCTCACCCTCAGCAACCGCTTCGCTTATCAGCTCAACCGCAGCAACGAGAAGTACTACCTTCCAGAAGCAGGTATCCCTGTTTACAACTATGAAGGCTATGGCGATGTGACAAGCGTTGTTCGTTCCCTCTTCTCTAAGGAGACTTCAATCTTCGAAGACTTCCGCATCGACTGGAAGCAGAACTACAAAGGCATTCACGATGTGCATCTCTACGGTGGTTTCCGCTTCACAACCAACAGCTTCTCTGATTCCTACATGAGTGGTTACAATTCAGGCAACGACAAGATGCCAGACATGAAGAACTCACTCTCATTCCGCAGCGTAGATGGCAACCAAGACACTTGGAAGAACATTGCCTACTATGCAAATGCCGACTGGAGCATCAAGAACACCTACTTCCTTCAGGCAACCCTCACAGCCGAGACATCATCACGCTTCGGCAAGGAAGCAAGCGAAGGCATCAAGCTTGCAGGCGTCAAGTGGGGACTCTTCCCAAGCATTCAGGCTGGTTGGGTAATCACCAACGAGAAGTGGTTTGCAAAGTCAAGAGGCATCAACTTCCTCAAGCTTTCAGCAGGCTACGATGAGAGCGGCAACGACAACTTCGACTACTCTCTCGCACGCACATACTTCAAATCGACAGCATTCCTCAAGCAGGCAATTGCCCTCAAGCTTGCCAACATCGAGAACCCATCAATCCAGTGGGAAACAACTCGTTCATGGAATGTAGCCCTCAACGGTTCGTTCCTCAACAACCGCTTGCAGGCAGGCGTTGATTTCTACATCAAGAACACAAGCAACCTCATCACCTACCACACCATCAACTACATGTCAGGCCTTGCAGGCAACTGGTCAAACGACGGTCGCCTCCGCAACATGGGGGCAGATGTTAAGGTGAACGGCATCCTTGTCAACACAAAAGACTTCAAGTGGCAGCTTGGCGCAACACTCGGTCACTACAAGAACGAAATCACTTCATTGCCAAACGACTACATCTCTAAGATCTACGGAGCAGAGATTCTCACAGCCAAGGGCAATGCAGCAGGCGTATTCTACGGCTACAAGGCAAAGGGCGTCTTTGCAAGCGATGCAGAAGCAAGCAAGGCACACAATGGCTCTGACTACCTCAAGTACCCTACTGGCGTGACTTCAAAGCCATACAAGAACTTCCAGGCAGGCGATGTACACTTTGCCGACCTCGATGGCAACGGCGTCATCAACGAGAGTGACAAGACAATCATTGGCGACCCTAACCCAGACATCTTCGGCACAATCTACACTAACTTCAGCTACAAGAACTGGAGCCTCGACATCAACTTCAAGTACTCACTTGGCAACGACATCTACAACTACCAGCGCAGCCAGCTTGAGAACGCCAATGGCTTCTTCAACCAGACAACAGCAGTAGTCAACCGTTGGACAAGCGAAGGACAAGTGACAGACATGCCACGCGCAATGGCATCCACATCAGAGCTCTGGGTAAACAACGAGCGCTTCTCCGACCGCTGGATTGAAGACGGCTCATTCCTCAAGCTCAAGAAGATTCGTCTCTCTTACGAGCTTCCACTCAGCCTCTCATGGATTCAGGGACTCACAGTTTGGGCAGAAACCAACAACCTCGTCACCATCAGCAAGTACACTGGCAAAGACCCAGAGTTCTCATGCGGCAACAGCGTGCTCTATCAGGGCATCGACGCAGGCTTGCTCCCAAGCAACAGAAGCTTCAACATTGGTGTAAAGATCAACCTCTAAAACATTGCAATCATGAAAAAATCCATAATAACACTTGGCATCCTGGCCACAACTGCACTCGGCGCCCTCACCTCATGCGAGGACATGATGACTGTCGAGACAGGAGACAAAGCCTATGTTAATGCCACCGACACACTCTACTCATACCTCGGCATCATGCGCTGCATGCAGGATGTAGCAGAGCGTCAAGTCATTCTTGGTGAAATTCGCGGCGACCTTGTCAGTTCAACAGACTACACAACCGACACCCTCTTCGCCATTTCCAACTTCGACAACCCTGCCGACCAGTCATGCTCAATGCTTCAGGTCAGCGACTACTACAGCGTCATCAACAACTGCAACTTCTACATAGCCAATGCTGACACCTCAGCCATCAAGTCTAATGTGAAGTACATGGTGCCAGAGTACGCACAGGTCAAGGCAATCCGTGCATGGGCATACCTCCAGCTCGTCAAGAACTACAAGGAAGTGCCATACATCACAAAGCCAATCAACAACCTCGATGTCATCAAGAACTTCGACTACGCCAACAACCTTGTCAACAAAGACAACCTCATCGACAAGCTCATCGAAGACGGCTTGCAGAACCTCGAAGACATCAACTACCCTCACTATGGCAACCCTTGGGGAGCATGGGAAAACGGCTTCACCAGCATCTCATCACGCCTCTGCTACATCCCAATCCGCGTCATCCTTGGCGACTGCTACCTCCTTCGCGGAGCAAGCACAGCCGACTACGAAAAAGCAGCAGAGAAGTACTTCCAGTACCTCAAAGGCGAGACAACCCCACTCTATCGCCAGTACACAACTGCATCAACTTTCCGCAACGGTGACATCTCCTACGGATACTCCGGCGGATGGGGCGAATGGGCATCAGTCTATGACTACACAGCCACAACCAACGAAGTCATCTCCCTCATTCCAGGCTCAGCCAACTCAGGCATCGGCCAGATGCTCACACGCGTAGCCGACATCTACGGCTACACACCATCATCAAGCCAGAGCTCAGAAGAGACAACCACAACCAACGACAACGGCGAACAGGCTGCCACAGGCGAGTACGAGTCAAGCGGAGCAATCACAGTCACACGCAACTACAAGCGCCAGTACGGACCATCTGCAGCCTACCAGGATGTCAACAACAAGCAGACATACCTCTACTACAAGAACTACTCAGCATCAACAACAAGCGAAGTAGCATCAGTAATCGAGAACTGCGACGCACGCTATGGCAACTCAGTGCAGAACCTCACCTACGAAGGCGAGGCATACCCACTCTGCTGCAAGGCAGCGTATGGAAGCACATTCTACTACACTATCCCAACCTACCGCAAGACCCTCATCTGGCTTCGCCTTGCAGAAGCAATCAACCGTGCCGGATTCCCAGAGTTCGCATTCGCCATCCTCAAGGACGGTCTCAACCAGTACACCCTCCCATATCTCGGCACACGCTACGAGCCAGTCGTTGACGCAAACGGCTTTGCAGTTTACACCTGCCTCGACCCAGACGAAGAGATCCAGACAGTGTACGAAAGCGTAACAGCCGACACAACCATCTACTACTATCAAGATGCCGACGGCAAGTATGCAGAATACACTATGCCAGTAGATCTCCGCTGGGTGCCAAGCTTCATAGAGCACGAGAACGACTCCGTATATCTCAACGGCTCATACGGAGCCCTCTACTATGTCACAGACAAAGAGCAAGTAGAAAAGTTCGACAACTTCCTCTACTTCCGCGACGAAATCTGGAACTCAACCTACGGCATCCACGCCCGCGGAGCAGGCTTCGGCAACTGGACATCAAGCAACACAGGCCAGTACACAACCAACATCTCAGGCTATCGTGACTCAGTTTACTACGACTACTCAAAGCTCATCCTTGCCCAGGGCGTCAACCTTGGCACAGCATCAAAGGACGACATCATCGACGCAGTCGAAAACATCATCGTAGATGAGCTTGCCCTCGAAACAGCATTCGAAGGCAACCGTTTCACCGACCTCGTCCGCATAGCCGAGCACAAGAACGCATCAGGCAAGAACGGCACAGACTGGTTAGCAAAGAAGATTGCCAACCGTGGCACAAAGGCAGCCACAAGCACATCCCAGGCAGTCGATGGCTACGATGCCAACCTCTTCGCAAAGCTCCAGAACACCGCCAACTGGTACTTCTCCCTCCCAGCTTGGAACAAGTAAACATTGCAACTCCGCATACTCAACATCAAAGGATAGGCAGCACCATTGCAGCCTATCCTTTTTTCATCCCCCCCATTGATAAAGCTGGCAGAAAACGGTACTACGAAATATTACTGTCCGCTAAACAACAACTCACCCAGCCCAACCCCTTGAATTAAAGGAGTTGGGCTATATTAGTAGTTCGGATAAGCCCCTTTCATTGTTCT
>JAGHVC010000058.1 GCA_018064505.1 Candidatus Minthosoma caballi
CATAAATTGTATGTTCAATACTCACAATTTGCAGACGATACCTAATGTTGAGTATAAGTCATCGTTATCGTGCAAAAGTACAAAATGACAAAAGCAACCCATCTTCGCAGACGGTTGCTTTCCTTCAATTCGGCAAATGTGAGAATACAGAGCCTATTTATTCTCGCTGTGTGAATACACTTATTCACAGGGCATGAATAATCCTATTCTTACGGCTTGACTAATAGTATTCACGGGAAGCGAATAACTGCATTCACTGAAAGCTCATTTCATGAATGGTTGCAGGGGACATCTAAACAATTATGAATACAAGTGTTGCGTGCTCGCATTCACGGTAAAAATAGATTCTCTCACAAACTCTTCACTCTTCATAATAGCGAGCTAATCGTTTGAATGATAGTTTGTTGGCTATATGAAGAGTGCTATTTAACTCTTCATACACTCTTCATGCTTATAAGAGGGTGAATATCAGCATGTTTCCACTTGTCTATGAAGAGTGAAGAGTGTTTTTCATTTCGTCTCATTTTCAATATAGGCATGTCAACTGTAAGGAAATCAAAAACACTCATCACTCGTCACAGATGTATGTTAGTTTACTGAAACTCTGTGTGTTGTTCGCGTGATGAGTGTGTGACGAGTGGTGATGAGTCAAAAGGCACTCGTCACGCATCTAACTCTCTAAAAATCTTGTATTTAAGTTATGCTTGTGATGAGTGACGAGTGTTTCAAATTTCCTTCCTGATAAAGAGACTTGGAAGTTTGATGTTCAACCGCACAATTCGTTTTTTCTTCTTTAGCGCAGTTTTCTTCTTTTTCAAAAAACATTGCGTTGCCCGCAGAAAATGGCAATCATCTACTTACAGCTCTTCTCGCATCCTTCGGCTTTGTGGCAATGCTCGCACTCGCCACAACTGCATGCTGAGTTTTTGGCGTGCAGTTGCTTGTAGATGCGAATGGCGATGGCGATTGCTGCCAGGGCTATGATGATATATACTGCTATGTCTTGTACTGTCATGTGGTGAGGAGTAGTGAGCCGATTTGATAGACGAGGGTTGATGCTATCCATGCGAGGGCAGTGGTGTAGAGGGCAGTGAAGCATGCCCACTTCCACTGAGTGGATTCGTTCTTGATGGCTATGCAGGTTGGCAAGCAAGGGAAGTAGAGGAGGACGAACACCATGAAGGCGAGGGCACTGAGTGGGGTGAGACCGCTCTTGGCGATGATGGATGAGAGGCGCGCGTTGTCTGCCTCGCTGTCGTCGTCATAGTTATAGTCATCGTCACCGTTATCGTTATAGTTATCGTTATTGTTATACAACACTCCCATTGTGGATGCTACGATCTCTTTTGCACCGATGCCAGTGACGATGCTCACGCCTTCTTTCCAGCGGAGGCCGCACGGACGGATGACTGGCTCAGCGAGCTTGCCTATCTGACCTATGTAGCTTTGCTCCATCTGCTGGGACTTGCTGAGCTCGGCATGGCGTGGATAGTAGCTGAGTGCCCACACTGCTATGCTGGCTATGAGGATGGTGGTGCCCATCTTCTTGAGGTATTGCTTTCCTTTTTCCCATGTGTGGCGGCTGACTGACTTCATCGACGGCAGGCGATAGGGTGGCAGCTCCATGACGAAGGGGCTGCTTTCGCCTCGGATGACGAACTTGCTGAACAGTTTTGCCATGAGGACGGAGAAGAGGATGCCTGTGACATACATGGCGAGGAGCACGAGGGCTGAGTGGTGAGGGAAGAAGGCTCCGATGAGGATGATATAGACGGGCAGGCGGGCTGAGCACGACATGAGGGGCACGATGAGCATGGTGATGAGGCGCGACTTGCGGTCTTCGATGGTGCGTGTGGCCATGATGGCGGGAATGTTGCAGCCGAATCCCATTATCATTGGGATGAACGACTTGCCGTGCAGTCCCATGCGGTGCATTATCTTGTCCATGATGAAGGCGGCGCGTGCCATGTAGCCTGAGTCTTCCATCCATGAGATGAAGGCGTAGAGTATCATGATGTTGGGCAGGAACACTATGACGCCGCCCACGCCTCCGATGATGCCATCGACTATGAGGTCGCGGAGTGGACCTTCGCTCATGTGGCTGGCTACTATCTCGCTGAGCCAGCCTACGAGGGTGTCTATCCAGTCCATTGGGTATTGGCCCACATTGAAGGTGCAGAAGAACATGAGGTACATGAGGAGGAGGAAGATGGGGTAGCCCCACACCTGATGGGTGACTACGGAGTCGATGCGCTTGGTGAGCATTCGCTTGTACTTGTGCATCTTGCGGTAGCATTCCTTGAGGGCTCCCTGCACGAATCCGTACTTGGCATCGGTGATGGCTGACTCGCTGTCGTCGCCTATCTCGCTGAGTATGTTGCGCTGGCATTCGTCGCGCATGGCGAGGATGGCGGCTGAGTTGTCGAGCATGCGGATGATGCTCTCCACCTGATGGTCGTTTTCGAGCATCTTGATGGCGAGGAAGCGTGCTGAGTAGTTGTGGTGAGGCTCAGGGTTGATGCGGATGAGCTCTTCAACCTTGAGGATGTTTGCTTCGAGCAATACTCCATGATTGACATGGATGTGCCTGAATATCTTTTGCTTGCCTTCGTCGATTTCGATGATTGTCTTGAAGAGTTCCTTGACTCCCTCGCCTGTGCGTCCTACGGTAGGAACGATTGGTGTGCCAAGCAGGGTGCCGAGCTGCTGCATGTCGAGCTGATTGCCGCTATCGCGCAGCTCGTCGAACATGTTGAGGGCTATGATCATGGGCACATCCATGTCGATGAGCTGGGTGGTGAGGTAGAGGTTGCGCTCAAGGTTGCTGGCATCGATGACATTGATGATGAGGTCGGGATGGCGCTCGATGATGTATTTGCGCACATATAGCTCCTCGGGGGTGTAGGCTGTGAGGGAGTATGTGCCTGGCAAATCGACAAGGTTGAAGTGATAGCCTTCGAAGTCGAATTCGCCCACCTTGGCATCTACTGTCACGCCAGAGTAGTTGCCTACTCGCTCGTGGGCTCCGCTGGCTATGTTGAAAAGGCTTGTCTTGCCGCAGTTGGGATTGCCCACAAACACGACATTGAGCTCTTTCTCTTTCACGCGAGCCACTCGGTGCATCTGGTCTTCGCAGTCGTCGGCAGGGATGCCTTTGAGGTGGGGGTGCTGCGAGAGCCATTCAGCTGCTTCGTCTTCTGAGACTACCTCGACTAGTTCTGCCTCTGCGCGGCGAAGGCTCACCTCGTAGTCCATTATCTTGTATTTGACTGGGTCGCGAAGGGGGGCATTGAGCAGCACCTCTACTGCCTTGCCTTTGATGAAGCCCATCTCGACAATGCGCTTGCGGAAGCCGCCGTGTCCCATGACGCGCACAATGACGCCTGTTTCGCCTGTTTTCAGCTCTGATAATTTCATCGTTTGTGAATTTTTGTGCAAAATTACAATGATTATTTATATGTTGCAATACTCATTACTTGGTAATTTATGCTTTATAAATGAAAAAGGACATTTGTTTTCTTGAAAATAGGAGGAAATGGCGTAACTTTGCAGTGGATAATGTGAAAATTATGGCAGATCAATATAAGTCTTCGGATAAACTTAGCTATGTCATCTCTAATGACTACCGACTGCTGCAAGTGATGAGCAGATTCGGCATTTCGCTGGGGTTTGGTGAGAAAACCATCAATGAAGTGTGCCGCGAGTGCGGAGTTGACGCTGATACCTTCCTCACGGTGATAAACTATGTGAAGGATGGGGCAGTGAATCGTCCGCAGAGAGTGGATGCTGTGGATGTGAAGCAGATTCTCAGCTATCTGAAAAAGACGCATGAGTACTTCCTCGGCTATCTGATGCCTAACATCAGGTTCCATCTTCTCAATGCTATTGATTGCTCGGTGAAGAATGAGATCCCCTTCTTGGTGCTGAAGTTCTTTGATGAGTATGTTGAGGAGGTGAGGAAGCACATGGACTATGAGGACAACACGGTGTTTGGTTATGTGCAGAAACTCATCGATGGCGAGCCTGCTCAGATTGAGAATGTGCATCTGCTGTCGAAGCATCATGATTCGATGGAGAATAAGCTGAAGGAACTGAAGAACTTGTTCATGCAGTATTATCCTCAGACGGAAATAAATGAGAAGCTTAACAGCGTGATAATCTCTATCTATCAGGCAGAGGAGGATTTGAGCATTCACTGCCTTGTGGAAGATTATATCTTCACTCCTGCCGTGCGCCGATTGGAGCATCAGGTGAGGACTAAACAGCAAAGCAGGGTGAAGGATGTGCAGCAGCAAGCCCCTGCAGAGGAGCAGCTGTCGGATCGCGAGAGGGAAATCGTTGTGTGCGTTGCCAAAGGGCTTTCGAACAAGGAAATTGCTGATAAGCTTTATCTCAGTGTGAACACCGTCACTACGCACCGAAGAAATATTGCCCGAAAGCTGCAGATTCACTCTCCAGCTGGCATCACGATTTATGCTATTGTGAATAAATTGGTGACTCTGAGTGAGGTGAATGTGTGATTGGTTAGGGAGTTGAAGGAAGTTGAAGGAGTTAATAGGAGTTATCGTTCCTTCGTCGCTTGGGGAGCTAACGGACGAATGTTATGCTGAACACATCCCAAGGTATCGTCCGTAAACTCCATAAGTGAAGCGCATTAACTTCCGATAACTCCTATTAACTCCATACGAGAAAGCGATAACTCCCTTACAAGTGGAGCTTGCGAAACTAATAAACATTAATATATATAAAGATAATATGCTTGATAAGAATTCGAAAATATTTGTAGCAGGACATCGTGGCCTTGTGGGCTCTGCTATTTGGAACAACTTGAAGGCTCGTGGCTACGAGAACCTTGTCGGTAAGAGCCATTCGGAGCTTGACCTTCTCGATCCTGTGGCTGTAAAGGCTTTCTTTGACGAGGAACAGCCAGATGCAGTTGTGCTTGCTGCTGCTCATGTGGGTGGCATCATGGCAAACCTTCAGTATCGTGCTGATTTCATTTATCAAAACCTTCAGATTCAGCAGAATGTGATTGGCGAAGCATGGAAACATGGAGTGAAGAAGCTTCTTTTCCTTGGCTCTACTTGTATCTACCCAGGAGAAGCGCCACAGCCTATGCCTGAGGATTGCCTTCTCACATCTACGCTCGAATATACAAATGAGCCTTATGCCATTGCGAAGATTGCTGGCTTGAAGATGTGTGAAAGCTTCAACCTTCAGTATGGAACTAACTACATTGCTGTGATGCCGACAAATCTCTATGGACCTAATGATAATTTCCATCTTGAGAATAGCCATGTGCTACCTGCAATGATTCGTAAGATTCATCTGGCAAAATGCTTGAACGAGGGCAATTGGGATGCTGTAAGAAAGGATCTTAGTCTTCGCCCTGTAACTCTCAAAGTGCCAAAGATGGTGGACGGTCAGGCTGAGCCTGATAGCGCGGCTGCAAGAGCTGAGCAGACAATTATTGCTACTGCTATGAGTGATGAATTCACAATACTTCAGGTGCTTCGCCATTATGGCATCACTCCGCAATCTGTAACTCTTTGGGGAACAGGTTCTCCAATGCGTGAATTCCTCTGGAGTGAGGAAATGGCTGATGCATCTGTGCATTGCTTGCTCAATGTTGATTTCAAGGATGTGGTTGAGAACAGCGATTTCGTGACAAATCGTGATGGCATAAAGGAAATCCGTAATTGCCACATCAATGTAGGCACTGGCAAGGAAATCTCAATCAAGGAAGTGGCTGAGCGCATAATGGCAGAAATTGGATTCAAGGGTGAGTTGAGATGGGATTCAAGCAAGCCAGATGGCACTCTCAAGAAGCTTACTGATGTGGACAAGCTGCATCGTCTCGGGTGGCATCATAAGATAGAGATTGATGAGGGTATTCATCGTCTCTATGAGTGGTATTTGCAAGGCGTATGCATTAATCACCAGAATGGATAAAACAAAGACAGAGCAAGTTGTGACTTGCTCTGTCTTTGTTTATTTGTTTATTTGTTTATTCAGAAACATCCTTAGTTAGAGATTTTCTTTATTATTTTCATTCGGATGTCGAGCATCTTCGATGCAATCCCCATAAAAGGCTCTTGTCTTTATTCCTTTACAACAAAGCGATAAAGATTGCAGCCTACAAAGTTACCTGCCACAATGCTCACATAGAATATGAGAATATCTACTATGTTGCTGCCTAAGAACTCGAATGGCACGCAAAGATAGTAGAATACATCTGCAACGCAGTGAGGGAATCCGCACATGATGAACAAAGGTACACCAAAAAGAAGTGGTAGGTTTTGGCTCTTTCTTGCAAATGTTACTGCTGTTGTCATTATGAATCCGCAGCCAATTGCAAGCAATCCTCCTTTTACAGGACCCATGGCAAGTCTTCCTTCAAGTATCTTCTGAGCTACATCTTGAAGGGGCATAGGGGAGCATCGAACAAGCATGGCAACGGCAAAGCATCCAATGATGTTTGCTCCGAGAATGAGGAACAAGTTGCCTACTTCTCCTTTCTTTATGAAGCCTGCAGTTCCTGTGTATAGCTTCAGTCCGTAGTGGACAACAGTAAGGAGTCCGAATGCGAAAAGAACTGCGCCGATAATACTTTTTTCTGCTAAGTATCCAAAGCCGGCAATGCCTATGCAGATGCCTGCAAGAAATGATGACCTTAGTAGTTTAATCATGTTGAGTGATAGTGTTTAAAGTTGTTGTTAAGTGGTTGTTTGCTATATGTTTATTCTATTTGATTTCCTCTGATTTTCTTGCTTTCCACAGTTGGTAGGAGTTGATAACATTGTGCCAAACGGAATAGAAACCACCAGCCATTGCTGTGACTGGGTTGAGGAATGTGTATCCTGCCCAGATGATGAAAACTGTGTTCTTTTGGCCAAGAAGCTGAGTTCCTGCTATTTTATCATTGTTTTTCACTCCTACTATTCTGCCAAAGAAGAACTGAATGATGCAGCATAAAAGGGAAGCGACAGCAATGCCTGCAAGTTCCCAAATGCTCTCGTTGCTATGGTGAATAGCTTTGGCTGTGACTGCAATTGCCAATGCAAGAGACACTGCCCATAAGTAAAATGCGAGGTTTCCCTGACCTTGAACTATTGCGTGAAAAAGAGGGAGCGTATGCCTTACTAACCAAGAAGTTACGAGAGGTAGGATGAGAAGCGGGAATACCTTTCCTATGATGAGAAGGAAGGATGTCTCGAAGTTCATAGTAGGATCTGCAGCTTCGTGTAGAAGAGGTACGATTGCAGGGATTAGCAGTGAGGCAACAAGGTTGATGAGGCATGTGTAGCTCACCACCGTGCTTGCATTTCCATGCAGTTTGGCTGTGACTACAGACGCTGCTGTTGCTGTAGGACAAATCATGCAAAGCATAGCGCTTTCTATAATGACTTTCCCTGGAATGTCGGGGATGAAGATGATGAATGCTCCCATTGCCACAAAGCTCAATGCTTGAATGCCAAGAGGAATGAGCATCCATGATTTTGGCTTAAGGTCGCGTGGATTCACTTTGCAGAACGCTATGAACAGCATGCAGAAAAGGAAAAGCGGTTGAATGTAGCTTACAATCTTGCTTGCAACAGCATGGGTGCTATCCAATGCATGTATGTTCACATATATAATATATGATGCAGCTCCTGCAACAATTGCTATTGGCAGCGTCCAGTTCTTTATGAATTTCAGTATACTCATTGCTCTAACATCTTTTCAAGTCGCACAACCTCTTGCTTGTATTGTTCAGCAATGAGGAAGTCAAGGTTCTTTGCTGCATCCTTCATCAGTTTTCTATTATGCTCAATAGAGTGGAGTATCTCATCTTTCGTCATCTTTGAATAGATTGTATCTACTTCAGATTCGGCAGCTAACTGAGCATTCTCTTCAATATAGGCATTGCCAATGTAGTCAATGTGCTTGTGCTCCTTGATGGCAACTTGTGCCTTGCGAATCTGAGTTGGAGTGATACCGTGCTCGTTGTTGTATGCAATCTGTGCAGCTCGCCTTCTGTTGGTCTCATCTATGGTTTGCTGCATAGTGTCAGTAATGGTGTCAGCATACATGATTGCTAAACCATTGACATTGCGTGCTGCTCGTCCAATTATCTGAACAAGAGAACGATGGTCACGAAGGAATCCTTGATAGTCAGCATCGAGGATGGCAACAAGAGAAACTTCTGGTATGTCAAGTCCCTCACGAAGAAGATTGATACCGATGAGGACATCAAACTCACCAGCACGGAACTTGTTTATTATTTCGACACGATCGAATGTATCAACCTCGCTGTGGATGTAGTTTGCTTTGATGCCAACGCCGTTGAAGTAGCTAGACAATTCCTCAGCTTGCCGCTTAGTGCTTGTGATGGCAAGTGTTCGCTCGTCTTGCTCAATGCGCTTGTGAATCTCCTCCATCAAGTCATCCATATAGTTCATCTTCCCCCTAACTTCGATAGGAGGGTCGAGAAGGCCTGTAGGGCGAATGAGTTGCTCTACAATAACTCCTTCTGAGCGCTCTAATTCATAGTTTGCAGGGGTTGCGCTAACAAAGATAGTCTGTGGCGTAAGTTCTTCAAATTCGAATAGTTGCAAAGGCCTATTGTCAAGAGCTGCTGGCAGACGGAATGCGTATTCAACCAGATTTTCCTTGCGCTTTCTATCACCTCCCCACATTGCTTTTACCTGAGGTATCGATTGATGGCTTTCGTCAACAATTAGCAGATTATCATCAGGGAAGAAGTCAAGAAGACAGTATGGTCGTTCTCCAGCCTGTCGTCCGTCGAAATAGCGTGAGTAGTTTTCTATGCCTGAGCAATGCCCTGTTTCGCGAATCCATTCAAGGTCGTTAGTCACTCTCAGCTCAATTTGCTTTGCTTTGTCAGTCTCACCAAGAGCGTTGTAGTAGTCTATTCTTTCTTTCAAATCATCCTCTATCATGTGAATAGCTCGCTGTGTCTGTTCCTTTGTTGTCATGAAGAGGTTTGCGGGATAGATTTTGTATTCCTCGTATGGAGCAATAGGGTAGAGCGTGTTGGGGTCAAGTTCTTGAATCTCATCGATTTCATCATCAAAATAACTGATTCGCAAAACCTTCTCGTCGTATGCTAAGTAAATATCAACGGTCTCGCCTTTCACACGGAAGTTTCCTCTCTCTAACTCGGTGCCTTGAGCCATGTCGTTGTTTATGTAAAGCATATCGACAAGCTTTCTTCTGAGTGATTCCTGAGAGAGTGTCTGCCCAACGCTGATTGAGAGAATGTTTTCCTCAAAACTTGTTGGTGCTCCCATGCCATAAATACATGATACTGACGACACGATGATAACATCGTTTCTGCCAGAAAGCAATGCAGAAGTTGCTGCAAGTCGGCTCCTGTCAAGGTCTTCGTTGATTGCGAGGTCTTTCTCAATGTATGTGCCAGTGGATGGAATGTATGCTTCTGGCTGGTAATAATCATAATAGCTGACATAATATTCCACAGCATTGTTTGGAAAGAAAGCCTTCATCTCGGTATAGAGCTGGTGAGCAAGCGTCTTGTTGTGGCTGAATATCAGAGTGGGTTTGCCAACATTCTTTATGACATTTGCCATGGTGAAAGTCTTGCCCGAGCCTGTAACGCCAAGAAGCACCTGAGCAGGTAGTCCTTCCATCACTCCCTGAGTCAGTTGCTCTATTGCTTGAGGCTGGTCGCCAGTAGGTTCATACTGTGAAATAAGCTGAAACTCCATTCCCTGTTTTTGAATTAGCAGTGCAAAATTACGACTTTATTATCGAAAATAATGGATTATGAGGTGAGAATTTCGTCTATTATCGTGTTTTTAGAATTTGTTAAAGTAAAAAGGTTTGTTTATGTCACAGCTAATTCGTAACTTTGCACTCAAATTTGAGATTTTTTTTAGAGATGAAGAAGTTTCTAACGATAAGTGTGATTTCAATTATGTTGCTGAGTTCGTGCAACTCATATAATTCATTGTTGAAGTCACAGGATTACGATTACAAATATGAAGCTGCGAAAGAGTTTTATATGAATGGTCAATACACCAGAGCATATCAAATTCTTGAGGAGCTTGTGATGGTGCTGAAGGGTTCTGACCGTGGAGAAGAATCTCTCTTCATGCTTGGCATGTGCTACTATAATCTTCACGATTACGAAACTGCAACAATGTATCTTGACCGCTATGCAAAGTCATACTCAAAAGGAGAGTACACAGAGCTTGCTCGTTTCTTCAGCGGAAAAGCATCTTATCTGCAGAGTCCTGACCCTCGACTTGACCAATCACCAACTTATGCAGCGCTGAATCAGCTTCAAGATTTCCTCGATTTCTATCCTTACAGCACTTTACGAGAAGATGTGAACGATATGATTTATGAATTGCAGAATCGTCTTGTGCAGAAGGAATACGATAGTGCAAAGCTTTACTACAATCTCGGTTCGTATGTAGGTAACTGCACAAATGGAGGTTCAAACTATGATGCTTGCATAATAACTGCTGAAAACGCACTTCGTTCATATCCTTACACTCGTTTGCGTGAAGATCTTTATATGTTGATTCTTCGTAGCCGCTACCAGTTGGCTCAGCATTCTGTAGATGAAAAGAGTGAAGAGCGCTATCGTCAGACAGTGGATGAGTACTACGGATTCAAGAATGAATTTCCTGAGAGCAAGTACATGAAAGAAGCTGACCATATTTTTAAGCACTCTAATCCTAAGGCAAAAGAGGAAGAAGAGTAGTGAACATAAGCTTCATTAAGGAAAAAGGTGAAAAGAGCAGCCTCATTTCAGAGGCAATCAATAAAACATTAAGTAGAAATTAAAACTAATAAATCAAGAATAATATGGATTTCAAGAAATCAAATGCACCAACTAACACAGTTACACGCAACCTTATGGACTTCTGCCGCGACACAAATAATGTGTACGAGTCAGTGGCTATCATTTCAAAGCGCTCTAATCAGATTGCTGTTGAGATGAAGGAAGAACTTAGCAAGAAGCTTAAGGAGTTTGGTGCTAATAGCGATTCACTCGATGAAGTGTTTGAGAATGAGGAGCAGATTCAGATCTCGCGTTACTACGAGCGTCTTCCAAAGCCAACACTTATTGCAACTCAGGAGTTCCTTGAGGACAAAGTATATTACCGTAACCCTGCAAAGGAAGGTAACAAGATCTAATCATGATACAGAGAATACAGACTGTTTATCTTGCACTCGTAGTCATCCTTTCGTTTGTATGCTTAATTTCTAACATCGGCGAATGGACTGTGGCAGAGGCAACGGTAGCTCACTTCTCAAACTTCACATTCGGAGCAGAGGGAGCATTTAAGTCATTAGATTCTATTAGTGGACCTTGGTGCCTTGGAGTGCTTCTCATCATGGTTGAGTTTCTTTCTGTGGTGACAATCATGCTTTTCCGCAAGAGAATGCGCCAATTGCGTCTCACGATACTCAGCACAATTCTTTTGGCTGGATATGCGATAACTTATGCAGTGTTCACTTACTACTATCAACTCAATCTTGAACAGGTAGCTCCAGCAGGATTAGTTCCAACATTCCATGTCAAGTTTATTGGTCTTTTCCCTGTACTAAGCATCATCCTTAATTGCTTAGCCATCCATGGAATCAGAAAAGATGAAGCATTGGTAAGGAGTTTGGATAGAATAAGATAATAAAGTTTTTACGATTAACTCGTAAAGAATGATATAAGATAACGCTTCGCAGTTTGTTCTGTGAAGCGTTATCTTATTTTTATATGTTCCTTTTGTTCCTCTTTACTTGAGCCTTGTCAGCTCGCAGAGGTATGCTCGTTACCCTCGTGAGCTCGCAAGGCTGCAGCTGAGAGGGGAGTGCTCGTACGGTCTACGAGTTTATGCCTTATAACTCTTGTGCCTTATGCCTTATATCGTCCGTGCGTTGCGCCTTGTATTGTCCGTGCAATATAAGGCATAAGCTATAAGTGATGAAAGGCGTAAGTTTTTTACAGCTCAATTGATGGCCATCCGTTTTTGTCGAAAGTCATCTTGCGAAGTAACAATTTTGCTCGTCCGTTTTCTGCTTTCACATAAGCGTGAGAAACGAAATACCATTGGCCATTGAATTTGTAAGCAGAATTGTGACCAGCTCCGAAGAACTGCTGATTAGGACCTACGATAGTCTCACCTCCGCCTTTCTCCATTGGCACTCCCTTTTTGTCGAGGTATGGACCGTCCACCTTCTTGCTTCTTCCAACAACCGTGCGGTATGTGCTCTTTTCGCCACGGCAGCAATAGTCAAAGCTTACGAAGAGATAGTAGTATTTGCCATTTTTGATGATGAAAGGAGCCTCAACAGCGTTCTCTCCAGCTTCAATAGTGTCATTCCCTTCAATAGTGTAGTGTTCAATGTTGTCAATCTCTGCGAGAGTAACTTTCTTGCCGATACGGCGTGAGATTGTCTTTGGCTTGCTTGCTAATGTCTGATAGTCTTTCTCAAGCTTCACAATTTGTATGCCGTCCCAGAATGAACCGAATGTTAGCCAAGGAGTACCTTTTGCATCAACTATTAGGTTTGGATCAATGCAGTTGTAGTTGTCAACATGTTGATGTGAGATGATAACAGGTCCCTGATCTTCCCACTTGAAATCTGGCGACTTAGGGTCGAGGGTCTTATTTACTGCAACTCCGATGCCAGAACCATTCTTTCCGAATGAAGAGCATGAGTAATATAATCTCCAAAGGCCGTCATGGAAAGAAATGTCTGGAGCCCAAGTGTGTCCTGCGTAATTGCGAATAGAGTCAAGTGCCCAAGTTGGAATTGTGCTATTATCTTTATCAAAAATGCGACGAGGACGAACACCTTCTGGAGTGCCTGGAGGGAAAGGTGCGTATTTTATCTCAAACACAGGCTTCTCGAAATTCCATGTCTTCATATCAGATGAAGAGAGTACGCTAACGCCCATGCCTGTGCCAAAGAGATAGTATTTGCCATTCTCGTATGCCATCACAGGGTCATGAACATCAGGATTTACAATGTCTTTTGGCATTTCTCTGAATCCTCCTGGTTGAGCATTGCTTGCGATTGCCAGCGGAAGAAATAGTAAAACTAGTAGTTTTTTCATTGATGTGAAATAATAGTTAGTGAATATTTTGGGTGTAGATTTGTTTTATCTTATTGCTTACAGAAAGTGAGTACAGCCCAAGAATTCTTTTCGTTTATGTTGCTCAATTTCAGTTTATGTAATTTTGCAGCTTCTATCATCTCATCAATATCATCGTGATAGAATCCAGAAATTATAAGCGTGCCATTCTCAGACAGATGCTTAACATAAGTTGCCATGTCTGCCTTAAGGATGTTTTTGTGTATATTTGCAACAATTGTGTCAAACATACCGTCGATCTTCGAAGCGTCTCCCAGTATCACCTGGGCTTCGGAAAGAGTTGGAATATTGTTGAGCGAGAAGTTCTCTTTTGCATTTTCAACGCTAAACTCGTCGATGTCTATAGCAACCACTTCTCTTGCTCCCTTCATAGCCATTGCTATTGCAAGCACTCCTGTTCCTGTTCCCATGTCGAGAACTCGTTGTGAAGTGAAATCAAGTGATAGGATAAGGCTTGTGATCTGATATGTGGTTTCGTGTGCACCTGAGCCAAATGCCATGCGAGGATTAAGTTTAATGCCAAATTCGCGTTCAAGCACCGGGTCGAAATGCTCTCGTTCCCATTGTTCGTTCCAATCTTTGTTTTCTAATTCTGAAATTGAGAAGGAGAAGGTTGTGTCAGGTAGAAATATGCTGTCGAGAACAGATTGAAGGCTTTCTTCTGAGTATAATTCTTGCAGAATGTATGCATTCACTCCTGTTTCGGTTTGTTCAAAAGAATCAAAGCCAATTTCGCCAAGCATTGCCGAGAGAACATCGGCAGCAGCTTCGCTAAATGGCATAATGGTTATGTCTGCTACTAAGTATTGCATCTTAGTCTTCAGGTTTTATTGTTAAATCCATTAGGTCTTGCATGTCTCCGTTGAAAACATTAATGTCAACATCGCCTTTGATACCGTCCACTTTGCCTGCATCAGTGTGCTGCCAGAATATCCAATTCCCTTTATACTCAAGAGAGTCAACATAATAGTGGGCAATCCAATATGGATACTTGTCAAACTCTGGCGTGTTGAGGTAGGACATCTTGAATTTGTAGCCTGTGTATAGAATAGGAGTTACTCCATAGTGCTTTTCGACAATGTCCATCCATTGCTTCACCTCTTTTCGAAGCTCTTTTGGTGTGTAGTTGTTTATCTCTTCCACATCAAGCACAGGAGGAAGATCCCCTTCGTCAAGCTGCACCATCTTGCAGTAGTACTTTGCTTGGGCTTTAGCTGAAGAAGATGTGCTGAAATAGTGATAAGCTCCTCTCACAATGTCGTTCTTCTTTGCATTGAAGAAGTTTTGATTGAAGTTCTCGTCGAGAATAGTAGAACCTTCCGTGGCTTTTACGAAAACAAACCCTACAGGAGAACCTTGAATCTGAGCATTGCGAATCTTTGCCCAGTTCACTTCGTCTTGGTAATGTGAAATGTCAATACCTCTCACTTTACCTTCTGGATATGTGACATTGCCATATAGAGCTTTCCAGCGGAAAGAGTAGGGGCCAACGAATGTTTTGTAGAAGAAAGTGATGTAGATGATGACAATCAAAGATAATGAAATCCACAATACATAAGAAGGAATGCGGCGAAATGGATTCTTACTGCTTTTCTTCTTCCTCTTACTCGTGGTTTTCTTCTTTGTAGTAGTTTTCTTCTTTGTTGTTGTCATCGCGAGTGAAAAAATAAAATGTGCAATGCACACTATCTATTGCAGAAAACTACAATAGATAAGATGTACATTGCACACTCTTAGATTTATTTTGCCTGCTCAAGAGCGAGAGTCTTAGTGCACTGGTCGCAAACTTCTGTTGGTCCCCAGTACTGGATAGGACCTGGGTAAACATAAGCTGTTTCCTTAGCCCACTCCTCGCGCTTGCTTGCGAAGAACTTGAATGGAGCACCGTCGAGTTCAACGAGTGCCTTGCGGATAACTGGCTTGTTCTGACCGTTACGACGCTCGATGTTCATCATCATTGTGATTGGCACACCACCAGCGATCCATTCAGCAGCAGGAGCTGTAGTGTTCTTGATAACTGACATGTAACCAGTCTTGCCGTTAGCGATAAGGCGTGAAGCGTTGTAACCAAGTGAGTAGCAGTAGTCAGCATCGTAGTTAGATGGAGCAGCGCAACGACCTTCGTAACCGAAGAAGTGGTGCTGTGTGCCGAACTTGCCAACATACTTGCCTTCAGCCTTCCAAGCCTCAAGCTTAGTAGCTACCATAGCAGAGAGAAGCTTTTCTGTCTCGATGAGAGAAACCTGTACATTGCCGTGTGGGTCACGGTCAAGGCAGAGCTGACGCTCAACGTCCTTTGGAAGTGACTCGAGAACGGCGAGGTTTTCAGCAGCGATGTGGCTCTTAACGAATGCAACCTGCTCGTCCTTTGAAGGGAACTCACGCATTTCGCCTGTAGCAGGGTCAACGAGAACCTCATTGAGTTCTGCGATGAGCTTCTTGATAGCTGGGATGAATTCGATGATACCCTCTGGGATGAGGACAGTACCGAAGTTGTTACCCTCAGCAGCACGAGCAGCTACTGCCTCAGCGATGTATGTTACAACGTCGTCGAGCGACATTGCCTTAGCCTCTACTTCCTCAGATACGAGGCAGATGTTTGGCTGGCACTGAAGAGCGCACTCGAGAGCGATGTGAGATGCAGAACGGCCCATGAGCTTGATGAAGTGCCAGTACTTGCGAGCTGAGTTACAGTCGCGCTGGATGTTACCGATAAGCTCTGAGTA
>JAGHVC010000168.1 GCA_018064505.1 Candidatus Minthosoma caballi
CAACAATGGCGATCCTTGTGCCCTCATCAAGGTGCGACTTGCCGCATCTGGAGCCTCCTTTGAAGGCAACATAGTGGGCAATACAGCCTACAGTCAGGGGGAATACCGAGTGTATATGACCGATGGCTCAAAGCAATTGGAGGTTAGGCATGACAACTACTTGCCTTTGGACATCAGCTTCTCCGACTATGGAGTCAATTCCGTGAAGGGCAAGATGACTTATGTGCTCACCTTGGTGCTGCCGCAGGCAAATGTTAATGCCCCTGTAGATGTGGGTGGCAATTTTGTGGCATTGAGCGTCATGCCGCAAAATGCTATAGTTAGTATAGACGGCAATAAGCCGCTGGCTACAGACCCTACCGGTCAGTACATGCAGATGCTTAGTTACGGCCAGCATACTTATGAGGTGTCATGCTCTGGCTACCTCCCCAAGTCAGACACATTCACCATTGGCAAAGGCAATGCTACCGAACTGAATGTCAGCCTTGAATCAGCACTCGCCACCTTGACCGTCAATTGCCCAACCGAAGGCGCTACGCTCTATGTGGATAAGAAGTCAGTGGGCAAATCACCATGGACAGGCACTCTTCAAGATGGCATGCATCTTATTGAGGCAATGAAAGAAGGTTATCGCGATGTGCAGAAATCCGTTACACTCTCCGAGCAGCAGAAACTCACCGTGTCTCTCGATGCCCTCACTCCAATTCAGGGCAACTTAAGCGTGAGCTACCGCCCGATAGGTGCCGACATCTATCTTGATGGCAAGAAGTCGGCAACCACTCCGTATGTGTTCAATGGATTGCTTGTCGGTTCACATACTATAGAGATAAGGAAAAACGGCTATGCATCTGAGACAAAGACCGTCACAGTCTCAGAAGGTCAGACAGCCTCCCTGCAGGGTAGCTTGAAGGAAATAGCATCTGCAACGACTGCACAAACGGCAAATCAGAACTCGTCATCATTGAGTGGCAATGGCCAGACCTTCACCGTCAATGGTGTAAGCTTCACCATGATACCCGTTGAGGGTGGCACATTTATCATGGGAGAGACTGCGACAGGTTGGAATGCATACCACTCTGTTACTTTGAGCAACTACATGATAGGCGAGACAGAAGTAACTCAAGCATTTTGGAGAGCCGTCATGGGCAAGAATCCTTCTAAATACAAGGGTAATAATCGCCCTGTTGAAAGGGTAAACTGGAATGACTGCCAGAAGTTTATAGATAAGCTCAACTCCCTCACAGGCAAGCGCTTCCGCCTCCCTACCGAGGCGGAGTGGGAGTATGCATCCAAAGGTGGCAACAATGGCTGTGGAAACTGGTACAGTGGCAGCAATACTATTGGTGAAGTTGCATGGTACTTCGGCAACAGCGATGGAAGCGGCACCCATGATGTAAAGACAAAATCACCAAACGAGCTTGGCATCTACGACATGAGTGGCAATGTGATGGAATGGTGCTCTGACTGGTACAGCAGTTACAGCAGCAGCTCACAGAGTAATCCTACAGGCGTGGACAGTGGTACTTACCGTGTGTGCCGTGGTGGTGGCTTCTTAAGTAGTGACGATTACTGTAGCTCTTCGAAGCGTCAATTCATCTTACCTGACAGCCGCATTTTCTATCATGGGCTCCGCCTTGCCCTCTCCGAGTAATGACCCTAGTTCAATGAAACTTCTAAGCTATTTAGATTTTCTGATGCACCTATCCCCGAAAGGCGTAACGGAGTCGCCCCGAGAGAGAGTAGAATAAGAGAATCGAAAGAAAATCAAAACTGATGAAAAGAGTATTATCTACATTAATATTCCTGCTTTGCCTCATATCGGCTGGTGCGCAAGAGCTGAAAATCAAATCCTTCGCTCTTGACGCAAATGACATTACAGCAAGTTCGCAATTAAGGAACGATGGCAACGGCGATCCATGTGCCCTTATCAAGGTACAGCTCGCAGCTCCGGGTGCCACCTTTGACGGCAATCTTGTTGGGGATGTGGCATATAAAGTAAACCAATACTGGGTGTACATGACATCAGGTAGCAAGCACCTGCAGGTTAATCATCCTAACTACCTGCCATTGGATGTGACTTTCTCCGACTATGAGATCAATTCCGTAAAAGGTAAATGTACTTATGTGCTTGTGATTAATGCTGCAGAAACTGTAAGCGCAAAACAGAAATTGACTGTGAAATATTCTCCGAGGGATGCCATGCTTTTGATAGATGGTCAGCCGGTGGGTGATAATGGAGTGGCAGAGTTAGACGACTTGACAGTTGGTAATCACAGTTTCAATGTGGCAAAGAAGGGCTACATTGGTCAGCAGGGTACGATTACTCTTTCTGCCATTGCTCCAGGCAAACTGCTTGTAGAGCTTGATAAGGAAAGTGAGGTGGCAAGCAATAGCGTAAAAACCGTTCAATCTACAAATAAGCAGCAGCCAAAAACACAGAAGAAAGAAGAAAAGGGCGATGATAGCATGGAAGATTTAGTAAAAAACTCTATTTCTGCACAATTGACATTGGCTAATGAACGACTCCTTAGAGAACATCAGGATTCACAACAAACCAAGCAACAGCAAAAGACAGCAGAACAACAAACAGCCAGTGCCTCATCAGTAGCGGAGACTCAAGCCGAAGCATTTAGTAACGAACCTAAGACTTTCACAGTCAATGGAGTGAGCTTCACTATGATACCAGTTGAGGGAGGAACATTCTCTATGGGAGCAGTAGGCGAAGGGAATGCTAAGTATTTGAAATCCGTCAAACCGCATTCTGTTTCTTTGGATAGTTATATGATTGGCGAGACAGAAGTGACTCAAGCGCTCTGGGAAGCTGTTATGAATAAAACAGTGTCACAGATAGCAGAAGAAATAGGCGAAAAGGTGAATGGAGTTGGCCCAGATCATCCTATGTATTACATCTCTTGGGATGATTGTCAAGAGTTTGTGACAAAATTGAACACTCTTACTGGCCAGCATTTCCGCTTGCCTACAGAAGCAGAATGGGAATATGCTTGCAGAGGCGGAAAGCAAAGCAAGGGCTACAGGTATAGCGGCAGCAATAATATAGATGAAGTGGCTCGGTATTTTGATCATAGTTGGTCGTCAGATGTAAGTTCGTCGGTCAAGACCAAGCTCCCGAACGAATTAGGCATTTACGATATGAGTGGTAATGTTTGTGAATGGTGTAGTGACTGGTGGGATTACGATTATTACAAGAAATCGCCTAATGTGAATCCTAAAGGAGCCTCTAAAGGACCTAATAAAGTAATTCGTGGTGGTGGTGTCCGAACTTTTTTCCAAGCAGAATTTCGAACATACGAAAGAAAACACAGTGCGCCAGAAAGTCGCTCGAATAATATAGGCTTGCGTCTTGCCCTTTAGTTATACAATGTCTCTAATTTATTAATTTATTATATATGAAACAAACTATTACTATACTATTATTATTTATCTGTACAATAACAGCCTTAGCGCAGGACTTAAAGGTTGAGAGTTTCTCTGCCACTACCCAGATATTGCAAGCAGATAAGCGCAAAGTCGATTCCAATGGTGATCCTTGTGCTGTGGTCGAGGTGTTGCTGCCTGATGAGGGAGCAAATTTTGTGGGAAATCTTGTTGGCAATCCTCAGTTCAATATCAATAAGTACTGGGTGTACATGACTGAGGGCTCAAAGCAACTGCAAATAAACCTCAGGGGATATAATACCCTCGATGTGTATTTCGGAGAATACGGTGTAAATAGACTCCAGCAGAATACTATTTATGAATTGAAAGTAAGCAAGCCAACGCAGCAGACTGTCGCTGATCCTGGTGGCAACTATGTCGTTATGACCGTGAAGCCTGTTGATGCAATGGTTACCATAGATGACAAACAGCTTATGGCAGAGCCAACAGGTGAATATATGAAAATGTATGGCTATGGCACTCATAGCTACACAATTTCTGCAGCAGGATACATGAAAAAGATGGGCACTTTCAGCATAGAACGCAGCAAAAGAACAGAACTCAATGTTGTTCTTGAATCTGCCTTCGCAACTCTGAGTGTTACATGTCCAACAGCAGGTGCCGCAATATATGTTGACAATAAATATGTTGGCACATCTCCATGGACAGGCTCGCTGCAGGATGGCATGTATCTTATTGAGGCGAAGAAAGACGGACATCGCAGTGTGCAAAAATCTGTATCGCTTTCTGAGCAACAAAAACTCAATGTGTCTCTTGATGCTCTTACTCCAATTGTTGGCAACCTGAACATAGCGTACCGTCCGCTCGGAGCCGACATCTATATTGATGGTCAGCACAAAGGCTCAAGCCCGTCTGTATTCAGCGATATCCTGATAGGTACTCATACCGTAGAAATCAAGAAAGACGGTTATGCGTCAGAGACAAAGACCATAACATTAAAAGAAGGTGAAACAGCAAATGTTGAAGGCACATTAAATGCCGCACTAAACCTTGATGAACAGTATGATAAGGCAGTAAAGTTCCATAAAAATAAGGACTATACTCAAGCCGTGTCTATTTTTAAGGTACTTGCAGAAAGAGGACATGCAAAAGCACAAAATTACTTAGGCTTTTGTTGCAAAAAAGGTCAAGGTGTATCCCAAGATTACTCAAAGGCAGTAGAGTGGTACACAAAGTCTGCCAATCAAGGTTATGCAATAGCACAAAATAACTTAGGCGTTTGTTACGATAATGGCCAAGGCGTATCCCAAGATTACTCGAAGGCAGTAGAATGGTACACAAAAGCTGCGAATCAAGGATATGCCGACGCACAATATAACTTAGGTCTTTGTTACGATAATGGCCAAGGCGTATCCAAAGATTACTCAAAGGCAGTAGAATGGTACACAAAAGCCGCGAATCAAGGATATGCCGGCGCACAATGTAACTTAGGCTACTGTTACAAATATGGCCAAGGCGTATCCAAAGATTACTCAAAGGCAGTAGAATGGTACACAAAAGCCGCGAATCAAGGATATGCCGGAGCACAATGTAACTTAGGCTTCTGTTACAAATATGGCCAAGGCGTATCGCAAGATTACA
>JAGHVC010000147.1 GCA_018064505.1 Candidatus Minthosoma caballi
TTGGGTTAATTACTGTTCTTTGTTTACTGCTCTATGTACCCAGATGAAGCAAGCAACGAGGATGAGCGCCATAGCTGGCATTGTCATCATACCGTTGTTGATGTAAAGACCTCCATTCTCCATGAATGCACAATCTGGAATAATCTGGAAACCAAGAATTGTACCGAAGCCAAGAATCTCACGAACGAGACCAACAACTACGAGTACAAATGCGTAGCCCAGACCATTTCCGATGCCGTCGAGGAATGATTCCCAAGGTCCATTCTGCATAGCGAAAGCTTCGAGGCGTCCCATGAGGATACAGTTAGTAATGATAAGTCCCACATAGACAGAAAGTTGCACGCTGACATCATATACGAAAGCCTTGAGGATGTTGCTCACGATTGTCACGAGAGCGGCAACCACAACGAGCTGCACGATGATGCGGATGCGGTTAGGGATTGTCTTGCGGAGCAATGAAATAATTACATTTGCGAAGGCTGTAATCACAGTAACTGAAAGACCCATTACTATGGCAGGCTTCAGCTGTGATGTTACGGCGAGAGCTGAGCAGATACCGAGTACCTGAACAGCTACAGGGTTGTTAAGATTAAGCGGACCCTTGAAAACTTCGCCATTCTCTTTTGAAAATAAACTCATATTCTTTGTCCTCCTTATTTGTTCTTAAATGCTTCAATTGCGTCTTTATTTTCAGTAAGACACTGCTGAATCATATCGTTAACACCATTTGAAGTAAGAGTTGCGCCAGTCACTGCATCTACATAGTAGTCAGACGAAAGTGTTGCTGGAGCCTTACCTGCCTTATATACGCCAAGGGCAACAGCTCCGTTGTCGAAGATTTTCTTTCCGTTAAAAAGAGTCTGGAACCAGTCCTCTACAATACGAGCACCAAGACCTGCAGTCTCACCTTCGTGGTTAAAGAATGCACCATAGACAGTCTCTCCATCCTTATTCACAGAGATGTATCCCCAAAGTGGGCCCCAAAGGCCTGCTCCCTTAAGTGGAATTATGAGCTTCTGCTCTCCTTCAATTGTTGCAGTAAATGTTCCGTCTTCGTTTTCTGCGATGACTTCAGCATATTTTGCATCAACATCTTCAACTCCACGAAGGTTAACAGATGAAAGTATTTGACCCTTAGTGTCACGAGCTACATTTGCATCCTGAATATCTTTCAGAGATGAAGCAACAAATGCAAGGAGGAAAGCGACGATGATTACCATCACGCTAGCATATATAATAGTATATGCGTTGCTATTTGTGTTCAATTTTGCCATAGTCTAGTCCTCCATTATTTAGCAGCACGCTTAACGCGCTTGTTGATATTAGCCTGAACAAAGAAGTAGTCGAAGAGTGGTGCAAATACATTCATCAAGAGGATTGCAAGCATCATTCCTTCTGGGTAACCAGGGTTGAGTACACGAATAATGATTGCTAGAGCACCGATGAGAAGTCCGAAAATCCACTTGCCACCTTCTGTGCGTGGGCTTGTTACAGGGTCAGTTGCCATGAATACGGCACCGAATGCGAAGCCACCTACAGTGAGCTGCTCCCACCACTCGAAGTTCTCAGCACCAGCGTATGGAAGGAGGTAAGCCATTGCTGCACCACCAATGAATGTGCCAAGAATAATCTTCCAGCTTGCGATGCCTGCCCAAACGAGGATAACAGCACCAATCATGATAGCGATGAATGAAGTCTCGCCGATAGAACCAGGAATAGTACCGATGATAGTGTCCATTGCGCTGTATGTAACAGGTTCACCAGCAGCAAGCTGGCCGAGTGGAGTAGCTGCACTGACTCCATCAATTGTGCCATTGATAGAATCCATGTAGTCACCGTTAACCCAAACCTTATCTCCAGACATCATAGATGGGTATGCGAAGAAAAGGAATGCACGAGTCACGAGTGCAGGGTTGAAGATGTTCATACCTGTGCCACCGAAAACTTCCTTTGCAAATACTACTGCGAATGCGGTTGCAATTGCAATAATCCAGAGTGGGCAGTTAACAGGAACAATCATTGGAATGAGCATACCTGTTACGAAGAATCCTTCATGTACTTCTTCTTTCTTCCATTGAGCAATAGCAATCTCAATGCCAAGGCCAACAAGATAAGAAACAACAATCTTTGGAAGGATAACTCCGAGTCCGTAGATGAAATTGCAAATTAAAGTGCTGCTTTCGCCAATTATCGCATAATGCTGATAGCCAATATTCCACATACCGAAAAGTATAGCAGGAATCATAGCGATAATGACGAAGAAAATAGAGCGCTTAGAATCGATGGCGTCGTGAATCTGAGCACCACGCACCTTTGCAGTCTCGTTAGGCACATAGAAGAATGTCTCCATTGCGTCGAAGAGAGAGCCGAATGCGCTCAGCTTACCTCCTTCTGAGAAGGTAGGCTTCATGTTGTCAAGTATATTCTTTATAAATGCCATAGTGCTTATTCGTTTTCTTTACGCAGCATGTCGAGGCCTTCTCTGACGATGCGCTGAAGTTCAACTTTAGAGCTATCTACGAACTCAGCCATAGCAAAGTCCTCTGGAGCAACCTCGTAAATGCCGAGTGCTTCCATGCGGTCAATATCACCAGCAATGATAGCCTTGACAAGCTGCTCTGGGTAGATGTCCATTGGGAATACAGAATCATACTCACCGCTGAAGATCATGTGGCGATGACCACCCTTAACGCGAGCATCGAGCACATACTCCTTGCTCTTTGGCATGAGCCAAGAGAGATATGAACGGCTCGTTGAGAACTCGTTGAAGCGTGGAGCAATCCATCCGAAAAGTTCATCAGCATTGTCACCCTCAGGGATTGCAGTAATCTCTGTTGAGTGTGCCATGAGGAACGCATCCTCGGAAGTCTTAATGCCTGTGAGTGGGTTTCCATCTATGAGGCGAACCTTTTTGTCTGTTGCAACATTGCCAGCAACGATGTCTGCAACCTTAGCGCCAACAAGCACCTTCTTGTAGGCAGGAGTCTTGATTTCTGAACCAGCAACAGCAATTGTGCGAGTGAGATCAACCTTGCCTGTATTGAACAAGCGACCGATGAAGATAACTTCCTCAGCACCGATTGTCCAAACGATCTCACCCTTGTTGATAGGGGAGGTGTGGTTGATTTGTACGCCAACATTGCCTGTTGGGCACTTGCCATCGAATACTGTGATGTCTGCACCCTTGATGTTTGAAAGGCTGCTGCCAGGTTTGATGCCGAGATTAACCTTTGCTATTTTTGCAAGGGCCTCGATACCAGTTTGGAAGTCAGCTTCGTTGCCTTTGAGAACAACATCGATATCAGCTGCGAGCGGCATATCTGTTATTGCAGATACGAAAATCGCCTTAGGCGCATCGTCAGGGTTTGCAACGACGGCGTAAGGGCGAGAGATAAAGAATGCGAAAAGACCGCTTTCAAGGAGAGCTGCCTTAACTTGCTCACCATTTAGCGACTTCACATCCTTTTTGCCAAAGTCAACATACTGCTGTGCAGACGCTGCTTCAACCTGAACGCTCAAAACTTTACGACGGTCGCCTCTCTCAACGAGTGATACTTTACCCGCAACAGGAGAGACGAACTTAAGTTCGGGATGCAATTTGTCAACAAACAAAGCATCACCAGCCTTGACTTCATCCCCTTCTTTAACTACCACCTTTGGTTTCATTCCCCAGAATGCGTCTGGCACTAGACCATACACTTTACTCATCTGGGCGTCAGAAACCTGAGCAGCAGCCTTACCCTTGAGGTTGATGTTCAAGCCTTTCGTAATTTTAATTACATTCGCCATATAATTGTTAATATTAACTGTGAATTGTTTCTTATTTGTGTTCTTTAAGAACAGATTATGCTAAATGTACATAAATCGGTACAAAGTTACTGCTTTTATTTTTATTTAAGAAGAATTCTTAAAAGTAATTTAACAAAAGGGAGAAAATAAAGAATAAATGTATGTTTTACACTTTATGAGTGTTTGCAGATAAAATAAAAAAGAGTTGCAAAATTTGCAACTCTTTAGCGGTGTGTACGGGACTCGAACCCGTGACCCCCAGCGTGACAGGCTGATATTCTAACCGACTGAACTAACACACCGTAATTTATATGTCTGCGTTAGGTTTTATTACCAATCTAAATTGGTCATTTCCCTTTAGCGAGTGCAAAGGTACGACAATTTGTGAAATCGCCAAAACTTTTGTCAACTTTTTTAAGTGTATGTGAAAAAAAAGTGCGAACCGTAGAAGATTCGCACCTAATTTTATGTAGTTTTGGAGAAAATGCCAGATTGGGATCGTCTCATTCGTACATTTTCCAAACCTGGATTTGTGTTTGAAATAAATTTGGACAAAAGAAATCCTTTTCTTTATTTAATTCCAAGCTTCTTAGCAATGTGCTTAGGCAGAGCATTCTTGTTGATGACAATATTCATTGTCTTGTATGCAGCGTATGGCTTGCTCACATACCAGAATCCTTTGTATGGGCCGTAATCACCCCATGAATTCTTCATCATGAAATACTCCTTACCATTCTGATCCTTTGCGATACCGTAAATCTGCATTCCGTGGTCGTCAGTTGTTGTCCAGTTGTCATAGCCTTCCTGACGCATAGCCTGAGTAATCACTTTCTCTCCAGCTCCGTCTGCTGTAGAAATGTTAGCACCAGCTTTTTCTCCTGTCCAACGGCTCTGGTCGCTGCCAACACCTGCTGTTGTTTTTGTATCAGGAACTGTAGCTACACATCTGTTTTTGCCTGTGCGGCGAGAAAAACCATCTTCACTTACATCTGCGCCCCATGCGAATGTCCATCCATTCTTTACTGAGTATTCCATAACTTCCATAAGTTCCTCAAGTGGGAGGTTGTATGAACTTGCCCAACGCCAGTTGTCCTGAATCTCAAGAATAAATGATTCATAGAATGGATGGTGAGTGTAGCTTGTAAGGCTTACATAATCATCTGGGTCAAGTGTAAGGTAGTTCTCCACGAAAGACTTAGGCGTGTATTCTTTGCCCTTGTAAGTGAACTTCTCTGGGCAAGCGCCAAAGTACAGGTCGTTCATCACTTGAACAGCATCGCGCCACTTAGGGTTGATCTTCTTCGCGTCGCTCTTAGAGATTGCAGTTACATAAGCCTCCATAGGTGGGAAGAAGTTTGTGAAGTTGTAGAGAGAGTCGCCGTATTCAACAACAGGATATGGCATGATGCCCTCTGGAATGAGACCGTAGTTCTTCATGCAGTAGATAGCATCGTAGAATGAACCACCTTGTGAGAAGCTTGCGTCACCGTGTGTGCGGATGTTGCGGTCCGCACGGTCAACATAAGTCTTGCTAACGAGGAAAGACTCGCAGAGGTCGATGTCTTTCATCTCAGGATGTTTCTTCAGAACCTCGCTCTCGAGGAATGCAAGTGAAGAATAGCTCCAGCAAGTTCCTGAGTTGTTTTGGTTTTTGATACTTGTGACAGGGTTTTCAACTACAGTGGTGAAAATCAAGCTGTCCTGTGCTGATGCTGTGAGAGGCAAAAGAGCCACTAAAGACGCTGCAAAAATGTTTTTAGCTTTCATGATGTATGTTTTTATTAGTTTTAATTGCCATTGTGGATTATTTGCGGATGAATTCTTCAACCTCATCAATGTGCCAAGGTATTAGCTTGTCACCGATGATTTCACAACCAGTGTCAGTGATTATGATGTCATCTTCGAGACGAATACCACCGAAGTCTTTGAAAGATTCAACAGCATCGTAGTTTATGAAGTCCATGTGTTTCTTTTCTGAACGCCAAAGGTCGATGAGATGAGGGATGAAGTAAACGCCTGGCTCGTCTGTCATCACAAAACCTTTTTGTATACGACGACCACAGCGTAAGCAGTTGAGCCCAAATTGAGTAGATGGCTGAACTTCGTCGTCAAATCCCACAAAGTTCTGTCCAAGACCTTCCATGTCATGAACATCCATGCCCATCATGTGTCCTAAACCGTGAGGGAAAAACATTGCATGAGCACCTTCGCGAACAGCATCTTCCGTGTTGCCTTTCATAAGACCGATTTGCTTGAGGTGCTCTGTGATGACACGAGCTGCACCGAGGTGAATGTCTAACCACTTTATGCCAGGCTTAGCATTCTCAATCACCCAGTCATGTGCAGCTTCTACTGCAGCGTAAATGTCTCGCTGTCTTTGAGTGAACTTCCCACCAATAGGTGTCACGCGGGTGTTGTCAGAGCAATAGTTCTCATGGCTTTCTGCTCCTGCGTCGCACAGCATGAGCCTGCCAGCTTCCATAGGTGTGTTGTGAGGGTAGCCATGTTGAATTTCTCCATGCATTGAAAGGATGCTTTGGAAAGAATAGCGGTCTCCATGACTCATGGCAATTCCTTCAATGATGCCTGCAACATATTTCTCCGTAACGCCAGGAGCGCACTCTTTCATGGCAGTTGTGTGCATGAGGTATCCGATATCCGCAGCTTTCTTAAGCTCTGCAATTTCTTCTGGCTTTTTAACAGCGCGCATGTTAATGATTGCCTTGATTAGCTTTTCAGAAGCTTTTTCCTTACTCTGCAGTGGATGGATTCCGATAAGGTCGGACAATTGAATCATTAAGTCATGACGGCACTGGGGAACGAAATGAATTTGCTGTCCTTTGGCTAACGCTGAGTCTATTAAAGTCTTGAGCTGAGACATAGGCGCAGAGTTGCTTACGCCAACTTCTTCTGCTAAGTCTTTGACAGAAGGAACATAACCAAACCAGATGATGTCATCAATATCAATATCGTCGCCAAAGAGGTATTCTTTGTCATTGTCAATGTCTATAACTGCAGCAAGTCCTTCTCTTTTCTGACCGAAATAATACAAGAAACAGCTATCTTGACGGAAACGATATGTGTTGGAAGGGTAGTTGTTCGGTGCATCGTTGTTTCCAAAAAGCAGAATAAGCCCTTCGCCAACTAGTTGCTTCAATTCGGCTCGGCGCTGAATATAAATATCTTTGCTAAACATTATTCTTTTATAAGTTAAGTGTGAATAGTATTATGATTTTTGTTCTTTTTTCTTGGGATTATTTGTCAAATCTTTCCTTCATTGCTATATACTTGCCCTTGAGCGTCTGGGCTAGCTTTCTTACCTCTGAGACTCCGCTTGTGTTGCGGCTTTCGACGCATAGGTGTATATTGTCTAAGTCTTCGAGCATGCCAATGCGGCAATCTCTGAAATTGTCGAAATCCTTTCTTGTCTGTACTTTGTCAATGCTTTGGATCAGATTCTGCAAGTTTGCAATAACTCCAGAAGCGGGCAGTTCGTATTGCCTGCATGCATTTTTGTATGCCTCTTCCGCTTTGGCTGCATGCTCTTGAACCAAGGCGAGGTCGCGTTGGTCTAATGTCGATGCGTTGCTGTTTGCCTCAGACATGTTTGCGGCGTGTTTTTTCTTTAACGAAATAAGCGCATCTGGTGATTTTACAGACTCTGCAGACTCTGTTTCACTATCAATTTTGTAGCACACTACCGCACATTCTTTGCTAACTTTTTCTCCAGACACAGAATCTCCGACAAACTCTGCAATGCTTGCAAAGTCGTCCTCTTCTTGCTGAGAGTTAAAGTTGGGGCCTCTGTTTTCTTCTTTGGATGTACAAGAAGCTAACAGCAGAAGTGCCATTGCTACTGAATAAAAAACTCTGTAGATTAATCGCATTGGAGTCTTAATGGTACCTATGAATAATTTTAGCCTCTTTAAGGTCATGCATGATTCTCTGATCTTTTTCATGAGCATCAACTTTGCTGTGAGCTAAATCATACACATGCCCTGGTGTTGTTCCATGCATGATGGCTATACGCAAGTAAGTCCATCTGTTTTTTGAATCGAAGAAATTTCTTGCCATATTGTACGACTATTTAGAAAGTATTCAATCGCAAATTTACTTATTTTTTTCGAATAATAATGTATTTGATTGGGATAAAATGTTTATTGATGGTAAATATTGTACTATCTTGCTGACATTTGATATTATAGCAATTTGTATTATGACAAAAAAAAGGATGCACCTGCATAGGTGCATCCTAATTATATACTTGTGGGGAAAAGTAATCAAATTACTTCTCTGCCTCCATGTTTGCCTTGAGTGCTGCAAGTGCGTCGAGGTCACCAAGTGTAGTAGAAGCTGCTACATTCTTGATAACTGGAGCTGCTTCCTTTGCAGGGCGAGCAGCCTTCTTTGCTGCATTTTCAGCCTTCTTAGCTGCGCGAGCCTCAGCACGAGCAACATCTTCGAAGATGCGGCTGTGAGAGAGGATGATGCGCTTAGCTTCCTTGTTGAACTCAATAACCTTGAACTCGAGAGTCTCACCAAGCTGTGCCTGGCTGCCATCCTCCTTAACGAGGTGCTTTGGAGTAGCGAAGCCTTCAACGCCACCTTCGAGAGCAACTACTGCGCCCTTGTCAAGAACTTCAGTAATCTTGCCTGAGTGGATTGAATCCTGAGTGAAGATTGTCTCGAAGCCATCCCATGGGTTGTCCTCAAGCTGCTTGTGGCCGAGAGAGAGACGGCGGTTCTCCTTGTCGATGTCAAGAACCTGAACCTCGATTGGCTCGCCAACCTTAGTGAACTCTGATGGGTGCTTAACCTTCTTTGTCCAAGAGAGGTCTGAAATGTGGATGAGACCGTCAACGCCTTCCTCAACCTCAACGAATACACCGAAGTTAGTGAAGTTGCGAACCTTAGCTGTGTGCTTGCTGCCAACAGGGTACTTAGTCTCGATTGCTTCCCATGGGTCTTCCTTGAGCTGCTTAACGCCGAGAGACATCTTGCGCTCTTCGCGGTCGAGAGTGAGGATAACTGCGTCAACCTCGTCGCCAACCTTCATGAACTCGTTTGCAGAGTGGAGGTGTGCGCTCCATGACATCTCAGAAACATGGATAAGGCCTTCAACGCCTGGTGCGATTTCGATGAATGCTCCGTAGTCTGCCATAACGACAACCTTACCATGTACCTTGTCACCAACCTTGAGGTCTGCTGAGAGTGCATCCCATGGGTGTGGAGTGAGCTGCTTGAGACCGAGAGCGATACGCTTCTTCTCGTCATCAAAGTCAATAATTACAACATTGAGCTTCTGATCGAGTTCTACAACCTCCTTTGGATCGCTTACGCGGCCCCATGAAAGGTCAGTGATGTGGATGAGACCGTCAACACCACCGAGGTCGATGAATACGCCGTATGTTGTGATGTTCTTAACAGTACCCTCAAGAATCTGGCCCTTCTCAAGCTTAGAGATGATTTCTTTCTTCTGCTGCTCGAGCTCTGCCTCGATGAGAGCCTTGTGGCTGACAACAACATTGCGGAACTCCTGGTTGATCTTAACGATCTTGAATTCCATTGTCTTGCCAACGAATGTATCGTAGTCGCGGATTGGCTTAACATCAATCTGTGAACCTGGGAGGAATGCTTCTGTACCGAGTACATCAACAATCATACCGCCCTTAGTGCGGCACTTAACGAAGCCCTTAACGATTTCGTCGTTCTCAAGAGCAGCGTTAACACGCTCCCATGAGCGGCTCTGGCGTGCCTTCTTGTGAGAGAGCACGAGCTGACCCTTCTTGTCTTCCTGATTCTCGATGTAAACCTCTACAGAATCGCCTACCTTGAGGTCTGGAGCATAACGGAACTCGCTCTTTGCGATGATACCGTCGCTCTTGTAGCCGATGTTTACAACAACTTCGCGATCGTTGATTGCGGTAACAGTACCGTCAACAACCTCGTTGTCGTTTACATTGTTGAGAGTGCTTTCGTAAGCAGCCTGCTGCGCAGCCTTATCTGCAGCGCTCACGCCGTCGTTCTCGAATGCATCCCAATCGAAACCATCCAGCGGTTGAATGTTCTTAGTTTCCATAAATTAATTTGTTTTGTTTTTAATTAATAAAGTTAGACATTATGTTGATACATGAATCTAATTCTTTTAATCACACGCTTATATAATAATATATAATG
>JAGHVC010000066.1 GCA_018064505.1 Candidatus Minthosoma caballi
GATGTTTGTCTCAATGTTATACTCAGGGTGAAGCTTGAAGATCATTGCAACCTCTTCGAGAGAAGTGTTACCGGCACGCTCACCGATACCATTGATTGTAACCTCCACCTGACGAGCACCACCAAGCACACCTGCTACGGTGTTGGCTGTTGCCATGCCGAGGTCGTTGTGGCAGTGAGTAGAAAGGATTGACTTGCCTGCAGCAAAAGCATCAACATGCTCGTAGAGGTAAGCAATCTTCTCCTGGTATTCGTTTGGAACGCGGAAACCTGTTGTGTCAGGGATGTTACAAACAGTAGCACCTGCCTTTGTTACTGCGTCAATCACTCGAGCAAGATACTCGTTGTCTGTACGACCTGCGTCCTCTGCATAGAACTCTACATCCTCAACATAGCGCTTTGCATACTTTACGGCACGCACTGCACGCTCAATGATTTCTTCTGGAGTAGAGTTGAACTTGTACTTGATGTGCGAAGGGCTTGTGCCGATACCAGTGTGGATACGACCACGCTTAGCATACTTCAATGCTTCTGCAGCAACATCAATATCTTTCTCAACGGCACGAGTAAGCGCACAGATTGTAGGCCAAGTCACTGCTTTTGAGATTTCCACTACCGAATTGAAGTCTCCCGGGCTTGACACTGGGAAACCTGCCTCAATGACATCCACGCCCAGCGCTTCGAGCTGCTTTGCCACCTGAATCTTCTCAACGGTGTTGAGCTGGCATCCAGGCACCTGTTCGCCATCGCGAAGCGTAGTGTCAAAAATAAAAAGTCTATCTGCCATATATGTAGTAATTGAAGACCCTCTCTGGCTTTCAGCCATCTCCCCCTCTATGGGGAGAGCCATCCGGCCTGATTCCGAGCCTTCTTAATTTAATTGTTATTAATTTCTACCTTTTATGTCCTCCCCAACGCGCTAGCCCTCTCCCCATAGAGGGGGAGATGCCCAAAGGGCAGAGGGGGTCTTTTTATTACTAAAAAACCTTCCCCACTTTGCAGTGAGAAAGGTTTATATTGTTTTCGGCATACACATTATTTATTATATACACACACCCTTCTCACTGCGAACTGACTAAGTCGTAGTGAGAGAATGCTAATAATAATGATTGCCAATGTTGCCATATTCTTACAAACTTGGTGCAAAAATAACGCTTTTTCCGCAATCTGCAAAACTATTGATAGAGAAATTGCTGTTTTTGGTATTATTTTTCTCTGTTATGCTAAGAGTTTCTTCACACAAGCACTGATGGCTCTGCCTTCTGCAAGCCCAGCCAGCTTCTTAGTGGCAACTCCCATCACCTTGCCCATATCCTGTGGTGATGACGCTCCAACCTCTGCGATGATAGCCTTCAGTTTCTCTTCCAGTTCAGCCTCGCTGAGTTGCTTTGGCAGATACTCCTCTATAACAGCTACCTGAGCAAGTTCATTGTCAGCCAAGTCCTGACGATTATTCTGAACGAACAAAGCAGCCGATTCGCGTCCTTGCTTTGCCAGCTTCTGCATAATCTTCAGAGCCGCCTCGTCTGTCACCTCATTGTTTGCTCCCGGACGAGTCTTCTCCTCCAGCAAATACTTCTTCACATTGCGAAGGGTGTCGAGACGCACAGCATCTCTTGCCTTCATAGCGGACATGATGTCCTTACTGATTTGATCAAATAATGCCATAATATAAATGTCTGTTTTATTCTTATTTCGGGTGCAAAGATAACTATTCTTTTTCTCAAAAACAAAGATTCTCTCTTAGTATCACATAACTAATTTTGCATAGTTGCCCATTCTTTGAGTTTTTCCCATGGCTTTTGTGGTCTGCCATTGCCAACAATTTCACAAGGTAAACTATGCTCAGAATTCAGTCCCCAGCTATACCTAAATTGAGAATTGTATGTCTGAAATATCGGATTGACTTCACTAAACCACGGATCTCCTTCTATTCCATTGTCAAACAATGACGTAAATCCACTTTCCTTCTTGAGCCATCCAAAATTATACCAGCCATTGGCAAAGAAATCGGATCTGTCACATTGCATAACTCTTATAGTTAATATGTAAAGGAGATATAATTGGACTTTCACATCACGCACTTCTTTGAGTTCCGAATATTTTGAAGAAACTCTTTTCACGAATTTCCTTTCTTCGTTTTGCAGGAATTCATCTAAGCTATCAAACTTACAATCCGTGTATTTGACTGACAACGCCATCACAGCAGGATGCTTTGCATAGTCGTCGTCAAAAATGAGTCGCGCATCCGGTTTATAATGAGTGTAAAGTGACGAATTCAACATATTTCCCCATATTGCGTGGAAATCATCCTGTGCCAACATCTTATAAGTCTGATATATTGCATCAAGTCGCTTAGTTTCAAAATTGCCAACATCCTCATCACTAACAACATAACAGTCTATTTCTTTTTCTCTACTTGTGTACACACTGGCAAGTATTGGCATTATATTACCGTAGAAATGTTGGTCATCTTCTATTCTTTGAATCAGAGGTTTCGCATCAGGATATTTTTCAATTATCTTTGATTTGATGTTTTCTTCTAAGCATTGGGCATCGCGCAAACCTTCAAGATTAAAACCTGGTTTTCTGACGATTGCATAGACATTCGCATTTTCCGCCAAATAGATTACGCTTCTTAATATTCTTGGCTGTTCACGTTCTGATTTGTCTTTCGTGTTTACAATAAGATTACGGACAATCCTCACATAGTCTTTAAGATTATCATAAAACGTGTGTCTCTCCGAATCCGTGATTTCACACAATACGGAACGATGTTTATACAAATATGATAAGGCAGAAAACAGAACTACAAATTGGTCGATTTGCATGTTCTCACCCTTAATTGACATGCTAAGAATTTCAGACAAAGACAATTTTTTCTCTTTTACTCTGATAATCGAGAAATCGTCAAACGAGCTTAATAAAGGTATATGATCAAATGCAAAGATTAAGAAATTGACATTTTCATTGTTAAAATATATTTTTCTAAGCAGATTGAAGTTTGTGAAATCATCTTCGTACCCCTCTTCTGAACGATATTTCGCTTGTGAGAAATAAAGCATACGAGTTACAAACCACAGAAAACTCATAAAGCATTCGTCAGTGACAAAAACCTTCTTTTTCCTGTAGCTCCAAAGATGGCTGACCCAATCGTACTCCATTTTATCTTTTATCTCTTCAAGTCGAGGATGACTCTTCACGATCTTATAAAATTCCGATTTGAAATTTTCAAACTCTGTTAGAATCTTTCCTCTTGCATTCATCCTTATGTAAAGCTCTTCAGACAACCCAAACTGCTTCAAAGGAACAAAATAGAAAGAAATTGCGTTTTGTGGAGAAAGTAACTGTTCCAACTTAACCTTGCCATTTGTCAATGATGAGTATGCAGAAAAAGTTTTCAGCATACGCAACATTCCATTGATAGAGCCATCGTTCAACCATTCTGGATCAAACCAATTTCTATTCTTGATGTAACTATCTATGTTTAAAAGACTGTTAGCTGGGTACTCTTCGTTTATCAGATATTTACAAAAGTCATGAGTTGCAGGGCGTGTTTCATAAGTGAATTTAGAAAGAACCTTTCTCATGTCATGCAGCTTTGCCTCGCGTACCGACAGGAACCAATGAAGAAGCCAAAGTGTAGTGAGGCGTTGTTGACCATCAATTGGAATAAATGTCTTCAGCAATGTCCTCCCATCTTTGTCAACATCCTCTCGCTCATTGCCATACACAAAATCCAACTCTATACAAGTGCCTTCCTCCATGGCAGTAACAAGATACTCGACAAATCTATTGCGCAAGTCAGATTGTTCCTCTCTGCCCTGTGCATAATCTCTTTGTATAATTGGAATTTCTATCTTGTCATACACATCACAAAGTGAGCATAATGTATGTTTATTAACCATTATTTTTCTCCTTTTTGAACTTATCAAACACTGTTATTATCTCATTGATATACTCCTGCTTATCCGAATGACTCCAAAAGTATGGCTGATTGTCGGCTTTACTATAAATCTTGAGAAACACATTCCTTGTACAAGGTGGAATAAACTTTCCTTGTCTTTCCATTTCAATTATACGGTCTCTTTTCACAGGGAAAATAGCGTTATTCAAACTTGCATTATCAGGGCAAGAAAGAAGAGCCATGTTATCTAACTGATGCTTTGTTGACGGAGAGTCAAATGCATCTACAATTTGCGACCTTAACAAGTTAAACTCCTCATTATCTATGTCTTCTTGCTGACTCATAGCCAAGAGCTTTTCCCTCATTGACTTCACATCTACTTGATACTTTTCCCCATCAATGTCATCTGTCTTCTCTATGAAATCTATCTTCTCTATAGAATCCAGTGTGTCTTTGATCCAATTCTTAATCACATCCTTACGCTGTAATGGATCCTGCGATTTTTGGGCATGTATATGCTCCAAGCTCCATTTCTCTCCCTTCTTGATTTCATTGTACAAATTAAACGGAAAACGATTTTGAGGGTTTGCCTTTAACTGAAGAACGGATAAAACATTAAACAGAAGCAATGTGTTCTTTAATAATGTCTGATCTCCTTCATACGACAATTGTTCAATGTCAACATCGTTTAAGAACTCGTCAACTTTAGAATACACCCATTTTTCAAAAGACTGTTTATCCGTTTCTGATTCTTCCAGTATTTCGTCTATCTTAATAAAGTTTGCAGACAAGAGAAAACCTATGTAATGATACAAAGTCCTGTCATTATACCAATATCTGAATTTGCTGAATGTTTGCTTTACTCTTTTCCAAAGATATTCTGCTTGCTCAGTCTCGTTTACAGAATTTCTTATCTCTTTCTCAAACCATTTGTAAGTATTATAATTCTCTGAGTTTTTGTTCTTTGCAAGTAATTCAAAGATCAGCTGTATATGGTTGGCATAGGATTTGTTTGTTAAAAAACGCCACACTTCATGTTGTTGTAACCAATGCTCTATCTCATACCATTCGTTTGAAAATTCAGCTTGACGCATCAACTTCTCATGTTCGGTCTTCTCCTCAATCTTACTCATCAACAGAGCTCTAACCAGTTCTGCATCTTCAAGAGGAATCTTTCCTATGTTAAGTCTGTTGAAAATATCAATCTTTTCCGACTCTTGGTCATTCTGGTCTTTTGTGATTAAGTTCACATTATACCAAATGACTTGAACTTGCTTAAGCATTGTGGTTGCAAATTCATCAGCATAAGCAATGTCTTCATTCTCTTTCTCGCAAAACCATTGGTCTATACAGCGATAAGCTTCACTCATAAAGTGGAAATCAGGAGTGTCATCGTTATAAGTTGCAGGAGACAAGTTCTCAAGGAAATGAGAACTTTTATATCTCTTGTCAAAGATGATCTTATACCTTCTCTTTCCCAATCTTTTTAGGATAAGATACAATGTAGTTAGACGCTGTTGGCCATCAACAATTTCCCAAACCACATCACCGCTTTCATCCGTTTGTGCTACCACTACCACGGGTTGCAAGCAGTAAGATTCTTTTGTTGCACCCATAACAGATTGACTCTTCAAAAAATTATCAATATCCTCAAGAAGAGCCAGAACATGTAAATCTGTCCATCTATAACCTCGTTGATATGAAGGAATTTTGTAATGCTCCACTCGTTCTTCGCGATTAGGCGTTTCCTTGTTTAAAATCAATTGCCCTATTGGAATTGTTTTAATTGTATTCATATTATTATAGTTTTTCCAGCGCAATGGCAGCACAAGCTTCCGCATCTGTCAATGCATGATGATGAAATTTCAAATATATAGCTACATCTCTCGGCAAATCTCCACCGTCCTATCACCTTTCATATTCAGCCCCTATTTGCATCACCTCAGCAACCACTGTTTGAAAACCGGATCTTGAATGCTTGTCACACCAGCATCTATACTGATTAAATCCCTGTCCAGCACAGCTTTGCGCAGGTTTTTGATATTTGCAGACGTGCCAAGCTTATACTTGCGAAGCACAGCAGCAGAGCTGAAATTCACCTCTCCATTAGCAATGGCGACAAGGAAACTAATCTGGCGCGGTTTAAGTCCGTCAATGATGTTGTCAAACAACAACGCACTTCTATCTATCATTTGCTGGTATGCCACCTGCAAGGCTTCCTCGCTTGCAGTTCCTTCTGTAAGCATCCACAGCAATTGGCTGAGTTGCTGCACATAGTACGAGTGGCATTCCACCTTGTCTGCAACGCTCAAAGCAAGATCTCTACTGATGCTTTTCCCTGTATCCTTAAAGCGCTTGACTATGAAATCTGCCCAAACCTCACGCTCAATCTTTTGCAGCATAATAATATCGCCAAACTTATAGAAAGGCATTTCGTAGTCGGCAAAAATACTGAGCAGCATGTGCTTCTTGCTGCCATACAGGCAATAACACACATTCTGATGCTTTTGCCAATGTGAGCGCAATCGCGCTTGAAAAGCAACGGGGGCTTCAAAGTTCTCCACATTCTGGAACTCATCTATGCAGACAATCATCTGCTTGCCCTTTTCGACAGCAATCTTCTCTGGCAAGTCAAGAATCTCATCAATTGAATACTTGTGCTCATAGAAATCCAATCCAAGAGAGAACTCCATTGCAGCTCCTGCATCGGCAAGAGTAATCTTTGGACCTAACGATCCCACATACTTTTTCACCAGTGCTACGAACTCATCCATCTTAGTCGTAGCAGCAGACAGAACCGCATTCATATAGGCACGGTAGAAGCTTTCCTCATCTCTGCAGTTGAACACATCTACATGGCAAGTCAAGTACTCTTCCGACTCTGACTTTATCACTTCAAGTGTACGATGCACCAACGACGACTTTCCCCATCTTCGAGGAGAAACAATCGTCGTATTAATTCTGCCAGTGAGATTCTGCTTCAATCGCAAAATGTCCTGCTCACGACCAGTGAAATCGTCAGCATCTGCCAATCTGCCATATACAAAGGGGATGTTCATATACTTGTTTTCTATTTTTCAGGTGCAAATGTAATGAATTTATTTCAAATGAATTTATTTCAAATGAATTTATTTCAAATTAACAAGAAAAAGAGTTGCATTTGCTGTATGCCAATGAAAAAAACAGCGAACATGGTTTCATATTCTGTTAGCGCCTTCTTGCAATTGCCTATTTTGACAAGCTAATATTTGCTCATTTGTTCTGTTCTGGCAAGTTACATGATGCATCTGCCTTTGCCGCCTTCATTTTTTCGTCAATCACTTGATAAATACGATTCTTTTTTGTAACTTTGCATAGCATTTCATAGAAATAGAGGTAAAACCATATAAACCAGACAAAGCTTTTGGCTAATGAATCAAAAGCTTTGTCCAACGAGACAAAAGCTTTGTCGCATGAACCAAAGCTTTTGTCTCGTTTTGTTTACGGGCATATTCATGTCGCTTTAGCAAACAAAAGCATGGAGCAATTGCGAGCATACGCATCTTGAACGTACGAGCTATTCACTTCTGGACGTACGAGCAATTTATCTTGAACAGCCTTACTTCTTCTTCTCAACCACAAACGGCCACTCGCCCTTATTTGCACGAGGATTGTAGATGTACTCATTGTTCTTGTCGCGGAACTTCATTCCATACTTTCCAACTTCTTTAAATGTGGCGGCATCAACGCCTTTGAGAAGATATTTTCCGCAGTACACATGCTTATCATCTGCAAAGATGTTGTAATCGAACACACGAAGCTTATCCACATTGATGCGTCCCTTGAGTATCTGCTCAGGTCCATCGAAGAGCATGTCGTTGATGATGCACAGATGGAAATTAAGACTTTCGAAACGAGTGATTTTGATGTTGGATAAGAGAATGCTGTCCCTGTAGATGATGCTGTTGCCGTTTCGCAGATGACCACTGCAGAAAGGAATGAGATACTCTGGCTTGGTGCGAAGAGAATCTATCTTCTTGAAGCCACCGTATTGCCAATACACATTGCGGTGGTCAGCATACCATCCCCATCCTACTTCCTTGAGAGTGCGAGGATCAGCTTCTGTCATGCGACCGCAATAGTATGTGTGCTTTGAGTCACGAATCCAGTCAAGGTTGTACTCCGTGCTATCGCTCTCATCCTTAATGAAATATTCAGCTGAAGCAACATCAATATCATCCTCTATCGGACGATATTCGGCAAAGCCATTTCCATCGCGATACAACCAATACACATGCCTCGCATCCTTTGGAATGCCTGTCTCCCCAACATAGAATGTCGCAGGGTCAACATGCCTCATCAATTCGTATCGGTTCCAAGCATGCTTGTCGTCCTTGGCAAAGTCTTTGCTGAGTACAACGAAGGCATCCTCATTCACATCTTTCATATAATATGGATATGGATGTTTTGCACTCCATGTGAAATAAACGCCTTTTTCATTCTTGCGATACTGTTCGAAACATGGGTTGATGGGCGTGCCAGCAAACAAATCAAACTTCGCGTTCACATGGATAAGTCCCCCAAGAAGAACAACCGACACAATGCCGCAGAAGACATGTAGAGCTGTTGTCCAAGAACGGAAAAACTCGCTATTAAGAAGTTTCTGGCGCATTATGCCCCACAGCAGCACGAAGTAGCTCAGCGACCAAATGTAGCAAGCATAGTTTGGGTACCTGCATTCCTCTTTTTCCGTGAAAAAGTTCACCACTATGTAAGCAGCTGTGATGACAAATGCTATTCCTGCAAACTTGAAAGCACGGTCAAGTTTCTTTTCCTTGAAAGTCAATGCCAACGCATAGTAATACATGAAGTTGGACAGCCAGCAAGGAATGTATATCGGCATAATAAACGATAGCACTCCTATCAGTACGCAACTAAATCCAGGCAGGTTCTCACTACCTGTCTCCACACCAATACCTGTTGGCATGAAGCATGAAATGGCATAGAGTATTGCGCTGACGATGCAGAATATCTGCGTTACGCTCTTTTTCATAAACCCACTTAGTTTTTTATTCCCAATCCGAATCTTCAAGATCAAAGATTTCGTTCACCGATTTTTCAAATACGGCAGCCATCTTCAGAACAAGGACAGCCGAAGGCGTATATCTATCCTTCGTATTCCGTTGTATCAACGATGCCTGCTTCCATCAAAGCTTCTTTGCGCTCAATGCATGTGCCACACTTGCCACAATGCTTCGTGCCACCCTTGTAGCACGACCATGTCTCGCTGTAGTCGATGCCAAGTGCCTTGCCATGACGAGCAATGTCCGACTTAGTAATATTTGTGTAAGGAGCAAAGATCTCAACCTTGGTGTCTGTACCATTTGTCATCGCCTGACTCATGGCGTCGATGAACTCAGGACGGCAATCGGGATAGATTGTGTGATCGCCACCGTGATTGGCAATCATCACAGTTGTCAAGCCATAGCTCTCTGCCATTCCACAAGCAACAGCAAGCATGATTCCATTGCGGAAAGGCACAACAGTGCTTGCCATGTTCTCTGCTGCATAATGTCCTTCGGGAATTGCATCTGCTCCTTCAAGCAGAGAAGACTTAAAGTATTGCCCCATGAAAGCAAGGGGAATCGTGATATGCTTGATGCCTAACCTCTCGCAATGCATCTTCGCTAATGGTATCTCATTGGCATTGTGATTGCTGCCATAATCAAAAGAGATGCCTAAAGCTATTCTATCCTTAAATTCATAAAGCATAGTGATGGAATCCATTCCACCCGAAACTACGATAAGGGAATCTTTCATTTTATAATATATGTTGTTACGGAACGAGCAGGGAGCTGGGCCTTTTTCAAGCCTACCTTGCCCATACATTTCAAATTCTCATCCTCCACATCTGATGTGCGATAAGCAATAGCAGATTTTGCTTTGCCAGAAGAGAGATTAATTTCTTTATCTTTCTTGCTGTAGTTAATGGCAACAACAGCTGTGGCACCATCCACATTCTTGTAGGCAGAAATCATTATGCCGTCGTGTGACATATCACCTTGAACATCAAGACGAACTGCTCCTGGACGAACAAAACGGCTGTAATTGCCAAGTACCCACATGAGCTTGCTGTCACGCACAAAACTCTCTCTAACAGGGGCGCTGCCTCGTCTGCCAGTACGCTCACCTTTCACATACATGCGTATAAGACCATCCTTATAATTTCCGCCCGCTGCACGCCACCACTGCCAAGAACGAGCATTGGCTACAGTGAGGTCATAATGCAGTGTGCGAGCTACATACAAAGCCACTTCCATGGTGAAATCGAAACCGCCACCACCATGTATCTCTTCATCATTGCCCATAATACATAGCTCTGTCATCCAGAAACCAACTCCATCAGAGCCTCCCTCTGCCCCATTGGCATATCCCTCTTTATGGGGAGCGAGCCATGCGGGATGGTTTTGAAGTTTCTTATTAACTTTGGCAAATTCATCTGCAAGACGCTTACGGTAGCCATAGAGACCTATGCGATTGTATTTTTTGTCTGTCGGATTGAGCACAGGAGTGTTTGTCCAATATGAGTGACCTGCCATCACATGGGCTATGTTTGGGAGGTTTCCTACATAAGTGTCCGTCGAATCAGGGTTCCAGAACGCCTGTATCTCATAGCCTCTTTCCCAAGTTGTTTGATGCGTGCTAAACATGCAACGGTAGTCGCTTGACTCGTTTACAAGAATCTTGGTTGTAAGACCACGATCAAGAAACTCCTTGCTCATCTCACGAGCAATGCGAGCTATTTCGCGGTTTGTGGCAGGTGTTCCTTCTTGCTTAGGCCCTTGCCAGTTCCAATGTCCATCAGGTTCGTTGACTGGACAAAGATAGTCAAAATGAATGCCATCTTCCTTTTCGGCTGCTTGAATCATATCGGCAGCATACTTAGCAAAATCATCATAAGCATCATCACGAAGATTGAAAGTGCCACCTCGTCCTGTATTTGTGCCCAAGCCATTGATTGTCAGATCTACAGGAGGTGTATTGAAGAATGCCAAGAATGTTGGCACACCTCTCTCCTTAGCAAGATGCAGGAATCGTCGCTGACCTTTTTGGCTTGCAAAATAGTTTGTACGAGTGTCACGATTAATCTTTGCCGAATCTCCTTGTTCTGCACTGCCAGCTCCTGCATTAAAGCGCCAAATGCTAAGACCGATTCCTCGAGGATTTCCCTTGTCGTCATTTTCCGATGAGAAAAGCCAATCTGCCACCTTTGTCTGCAAAGAATCTTCCCACTCCCCTATCTGCCAGAAACTCCAGGCATCGCTGGCTCCAAAGCCGTCAATTGTTTGCTTCTCCGTATTTGTTACTGTATATTTCTGCGCATTCACACCTAAGGAATACAATGCAATGACAGCAGCTAAGCATAATATTTTTTTCTTCATAGTAATTCTCGCAGCGAAAACACTTCGCCGTCTTTCATAGTGTTAGTTTATCATATTATCGTCTTGGTTTTCCGTTGTTTACATGGTGCTCTGGCATCATTGGATACGGATTGTGATCAAATTCCTGAGTGAAACTGATGCCTATGCTGCCCCACTCGCTGTATTTCCAATTTAATGCAGCACCTACTGCAGAGCAACGATCAACAAATGGCATGTATGAACGCCTTTCCTCGCCAGAAGGAGAAAAATTGTGAATTCCAAACACAGTAGCATCCAAACGCTCATTTATCTTATAATTTACCATTGCCTCGACTCGTGCTGAGAATACATCATCATTCCACATCCTGAACTTTGAAAGTCCGCCACCTACAGCCACCGTCCATCTGTCGTTCAACGGCTGCACATACATCATAGATGCATTGCTGAAAAATGATGCTCCATGAAAAGGATTGTCCTTGCCAAAGCCCACCATCACCCCTGCTCCAATTTCCGCATTTAAGCCTTTGTGCAGATTCCACAATCCTCCTGTTCCAAATGGCATCCAAGGCCTCCACACTGAGAACAATGTCGGCTTCATCCAATTCCTCTCGGCAAAGGCAATTGGAGGCATGCAAATGCTATCATTGAAGCTGGAGATTTCGCCATCCTTCAATGCATCATCCTTTTGAATTGTATATGGCAAAGACGCACTGCTTTCGTCTAGAAGCAGAGGTTGCTGATTCTCAAGCTTCAAATCTCCCTCTTTTTCAGTTTGAGCAAAGCAAACAGCAGATAGCGCGAGCAATATGAATGTGGCAATTCTTCTCATATAAGTAAGAAAATTATCATAATAATACAAAGTAAGCTACTTTTGTTCACTTACTTACATCTTATATTTATTGTGGCAAATTTACAATTTAATTATCTCCCTGCAAATAAAAAAGATTTCTTTTTCTTTCTATTTGACAATTATTCACTAAATTTGCAACATTAACAACAATACTTAACAACAACACTTAAGATTATATGGCAAAAGAATATATAGTGCTCAGCAGACAGGATTCTGTGGCACGAAATGGTTCCCCTTTCGTTAATCTGAAGATTGCAAACAACGAGGGACACGAGAACATCTGCGTGTTCGATGTACAGAAAACTGGAGGCCCTAAAGTTGGGCAATTGGTCACCTTCATGAATATTCGTGACTATCAAGGAAAGAAGTCTGCCAATAACCTCGACATGGTGGTAAGTGCTTTTCCGCAAGAGGATCATCCTCTCTACAAACTTATCCCTCGCCCTATCAAGCGAGAACTATGGGATGCAAGCATCGACAAACTCGTGTCATTCTGCAGCGACAAAGTGCTCATTGAGTTCATCAAGAAGCATGCCTCCGAACTATTCCCAAAATACAGCAAATATCCTGCAGCTACTTCCGTTCATCATGCTTTCCCTGGAGGTTTGCTCAACCACACTTACCAGATGCTGCACTTGCTTGAAGGGCTTTATCCCGTCTATCCATACCCTGAAGACATCAAGATTGAGCGCATTATCATCGGCATTCTTTTCCATGACTGGGGCAAGCTGTGCGAATACAATACAGAGGGCGAAACACAAGAGAACATGTATCTTTTGGGACACATCTACATGTCAGCAAACTACCTCAACAATCTGCTTCGCGAGCTTGGCATAGACAAGCGTGAAATAAACTTCATCGTGCACTGCATTCTTGCTCATCACGGGCAGATGGAATACGGAAGCCCTGTGTTGCCTTGCATTCCTGAGGCACAGATCATCACTTACATTGACAACATCTCGGCAAAGGCAGATGTGTTCAACACCTCTGGCAACATGGAGAAAGCCTTTGCATTAGGCACTACAGTTGTTAAGTAATGTGTAAATAACAACAAAGACAGCCATTTTGGATTATCATTCTAAAATGGCTGTTTTTTCCCTGTTGAGAGCATCTTAATCTCGCCAAACACAATCTTGTGAGGAATCTCGGCTCGCGAGAGTTGCGGTCGAACCCATTGAAGAATCTCCTCTTCCGTCAAAGAGGAATCATTGGTTTTCTCCACTTGCGCATGCAGCACTTGCCCGAATTGCACATCAGCAACAGCATACACTAAAGAGTTTACGATGCTGGGGTGGGCATTCAACACTTGCTCCACATTCTCCGGGTACACATTCTCTCCTCCGCACACCACCATCTTATCATTTCTGCCTTTGAAGAAAAAGAATCCTTCTGAATTACGAGCAACCAAATCACCTGTGCTTTGCCAAATATTCTTTCTGCCAATCATCGCCCAGTTTGTCTTCACCCAAAGCACGCCTACCCCCTCATTGTTCACATCACGAACCTCACAATTCACTCCACAAATAGGCTTACCTATTGTTGCGTCGTCAAAACGCAGCAAATCCTCATGAGTAGCAAGCAAGAAAAAGCCCGCTTCCGATGTTCCATACAGATTATACAATTGCACATTCGCCATCTTTTGTGCAGTTTCCACCAGGTTCTTATCTAATCTATCACCACCACAGATAATGCTTTTCACCGACTGCAATCCATCGGAAGCAGATTCAATTTGCAACAATCGCGATAGCATTGCTGGCACTACTGGCAAGGCCTCTACTCTTTCCTCAACAATAGTGGCAAGTGCCTCATTGGCATCAAAATGATTCATCAAGCAAATCTTCTTACCCATCGCAAGCGACACAATGAAAGTGGATAATCCAAAGCCATGATAGAAAGGCAGAGCTATGAGAACGCTCTCATTGTCTTGAATCCGTATATTGTTCAGCAACGCATACAGGGGAGGCAAGAACTGAGCAATGCTGCTGCTTCTGCTTGCTTCCTTGAATTTTCCGCTTGATCCGCCAGTTAACACAGAAAAACTTCCACCACGCCATACTTTAGAAAGTTTGCCATCTGCTCCATTTTCTTCCGAAGCGGCGTCTTGTCTATCCGATAGGATTTTTTCCCCAGTGAGGGTATTTATATTTAAGTAATTGCTAAGCTGCTCTGTAGAAACTCCTTTGCATGGCAACACTGAAGGCAAGCATCTGTTTGCCATTTCTTCATCATAAATCACCAAGTCAAACTCTCCTTGCGAAAGCATCTCTGTAAGTTTCTGCATCGATAAATCCGTGTTCAACAATCTTATGTTTGCACCCAAGCGCGACAAAGCAATCAGCACTGCAGATGACACAATGTTGTTCTTACAAACAACACCAACATTGCTGCGTTGCTTAATTCCATATTCATCTTGCAACACTATCGCTACCCTTCTTGAGAATTCATACAATTCAAGATAAGTTTTTCGCTGCCTTCTAAACACCAATGCGCAATCATCTTTATAATAGCTCGCAGCAAAGCGTACTATAGCCATCAAAGTAATCCCCTCGCGCATAAAACATCTTACCAAACGGAATAATCCTCTTGGCGTGATGAAGTGCAGTTTGGCAAGTGTTTTCAGCATACTCGCTACCATTGGCTACAGTTTTCGTTTATAAAAATACCTAACTACTGGAGATAGTGCATTTGCCACAGGAGCAGAAAGCCTTGCCCACCATGGCTTGTATGAAAAGCGTGAACTCATGCTAAGCTTCACCAGAATATCTGCAGCTTCTTCTGCCGAGTAAGCTGGCATCTCTCTATAAGCAACAGTCGCATCCGACATTTGGGTGTGCACAAGCGGGAGATATGCCACCTTCACTTTTACTCCCATCTTTCCCCATTCCACATTAGCAGTTTCACACCACACATTAGCTGCACATTTCGATGCATGATACGCCGACCACCCTGGAGCTGGAGGATAAAGCGAACTGACTGAAGATGAATACACAACCGTACCTTCACTCCTCTGCAAAGCCGGCAAAAGAGTCAAAACCAATGCCACCATTGAACGGTAATTAAGTTCCATAGTACGATCAAAATCGTGCAATCTTTCTGCCGCATCCTTTATCGTTCTATGGATTGATTTCCCGGCATTGCAAAACACGAAATCCACGCTTGACAAATGTTCTTTTAATTCCTCACAGAAACAAGACAAGGCATCACGGTTGCGCAAATCTATTGCTTTGTACATCACCTCACACCCCCTCGCCTCAGCATCCGCAGCAATCTTTTGCAATTCCTCCTTACTTCGAGCAATAAGATACAGATTTGCGCCAGCCTCAATCATGCGATAAGCTAAAGCCTTGCCAATCCCGCGAGACGCACCGGTTATGACGACCCATTTGCCTGAGAAGCACTCGTCTCTGCGTCGTTCATCTACTTGCACATGTGGATAGACAATTCCCTTAACAGCATTCAGCCAACTGTATCTTGCTTGCTCACTCATTCCTTATAAAAAGGGTGCAGAGCACAAAACCCTGCACCACCTTATTTCTTATTTGTTTTGTTGACTTTTCAATTCCTCTAATTGTTTTTCAATCCTTTCAAGTTTTTCCATCACGCCATCATTATTGTCTGCAGCCATAGCATCTACAAATATTGAGTTTATGATAGACATTCCGACTATGCCGCCAGAGAACAGCAAGAGAGCAAAGTATGCTCTTGCAAAAATGCCCCATCCTTCTGAACTATTTTCAACAATCGCGTCAGGCATTTCATACCATCCCTCAATCGTAAACAATCTGAAGATATTGTACAAGCTTAGACCTGGAGTGCCAAAGTACTCAGGTGCAAAGCTGCCAAACAGCGTCGATGACAAAATGGAGAACACAAAAAGAAAAACAATAAACACAAGGATAATCAATAAAGACGACTTCAATGCTAATGTCACACCTTTGAAAATCTGATCCACATTAGGAATGAATCTTATCATCTTGAATGACTTAACGAGTCGCAATGCCCTAAGCGACAGCAGTACATTCATCGACATGCTTCCATCTACAAACGGGCTTGCAAATGTAGGCAAAGCAAATAAGAGAATAATGAAATCCATCTTATTGCCAAGCTCTTTCCAATACCCAGCCCATCCCAGAGAGCCAATCTTCACGATAGCTTCCAGAAGGAAAATAAAGGAAAATACTATATCCAGAACAACAAAAAACATATTGTTGTCGGGGAAATAACCACCAATGAATATTGCAATAGTGTTCAGCAATATTATCGACAGCATGAAATGGTCGCTGAAGAACAGTTTCTTAAGCATAATCCTTGTATTATGTTGAGGGGGAAATTAATTACCAAATCTTTACTCTCTTCTCAGGAGCCACATACATTGGATCCTCAGGCTTGATGTCGAAAGCATCATACCACATGTCGATGAGAGGAAGAGCACCATTCACACGCCATTCGCCAAGCGAGTGAGGGTCCATTGTTGTGAGACGACGAATCTCTGCCTCCGTGATATTCTGTGCCCATACGCCTGCATAAGCCAGGAAGAAACGCTGCTCAGGAGTGAACCCTTCTTTCACTGGAAGAGGGTTGCTCTTCATAGCATTCTTGAAGGCTGCATAAGCGAATTTCAAGCCGCCATGGTCGCCAAGATTCTCGCCACAGCAGAGGTCGCCATTAGCATTGAGGTCAGGCAACACCTTGATTGCAGAGAAGAAATCCTTAATAACCTGAGCACGCTCATTATACTTGTCGCCATCACCTTCTGACCACCAGTCGCGGAAATTGCCATCTTTGTCAAACTGACGGCCCTGGTCATCGAAACCATGGCTCATCTCATGACCAATCACAACACCAATTGCGCCATAGTTGAATGCATCGTCCGCCTCCATGTCAAAGAATGGATACTGGAGAATACCAGCAGGGAAGCAAATTTCGTTGGTAGTTGGATTGTAGTAAGCATTCACCGTCTGCGGAGTCATGTGCCACTCTGTTGGATCAACAGGCTTATGCCACTTGCGCTCAAGCATGTCCTTGTGTGCCCACTTGCTCACCTCCTTCATGTTTTCATATAGCGATTTTGCAGGATCAATAGTCAGTGCTGAGTAATCGCGCCACTTGTCTGAGTATCCAATCTTCACATAGAATGCATCAAGCTTTTCGTGTGCAGCCTTCTTTGTAGCCTCGCTCATCCATTCCTGAGCATCGATACGCTCACCAAGAGCAATCTGCAAGTTCTTAACAAGCTGCTCCATGCGAGCCTTATTTGCTGCAGGGAAATACTTCTCGCAGTACATCTTGCCCACGGCCTCGCCAAGCACACCATTCACTGCATTCACACTGCGCTTCCAGCGTGGCTGCTGTTGCTGAGCACCTGTCATAATGCGGCTGTGGAAATCAAATTCCTCCTCATACACCTTGTCGTCAAGCATGCCACCAGCACTCTCAATCACATGCCACTGGATATAATCCTTAAGAGCTTCAACAGGAGTGTCTTGCAACACAGCCAAAGCCTCCTTAAGAGCTTCTGGCTGACCTACAGAAAGAACATCGATGTTTGTAATCTCCACAGCATCGAAATACTTCTTCCAGTCGAAGCTTGGATACTGAGCTGTGAACTCTGAGAATGACATTTTGTGATAGTTAGTAGCAGGGTCACGAAGCTCCACATTGCTCTTGCCAGCCTTTGCCATGCGAGTCTCAATAGCCACAACATTCTGCATCTTCTTTTGAGCAACTGCTGGCTTATCGCCTACAATCTGGAATATCTTAACAATGTGCTCCTTATATGCATCAAGTATCTTTTTGTTTGCTTCGTCGTCCTTCACATAGTAGTCGCGCTGAATGCCATAGCCGCCTTGCACCACTTCGAGCAGATTGTCCTTGCTTGACATCATGTCGGCGCCAATGTACCAACCCCACAATTCGCCAAAGCCAATGCCTTCCTGATTCATCTTGATGATGAGGTCAATGAGCTGCTCTGTATTCTTAACCTTTGCTATACGCTTCAAGTCTGCCAACACAGGCTTCACACCATCCTTGTTCTGTCGTACAGAATCCATACGAAGAGAATAAAGGTCACCGATTTTCTGACCAAGCGAGCCCTTCTCCTGCTTTTCTGCTGCAAGCCCTTCGATAATCTCGCGAATTCTCTTGTTATTCTCCTCCGACACGGTGTTGAATGAGCCGAAGCGAGCATACTCTGGAGACAGAGGGTTGGCTTTCATCCATCCACCACATGCATACTGATAGAAGTCAGTACCTGGCTTTGCCTCCTTATCCATGTTTTCAAGTTTAATGCCCATACCCTGAGCATTAGCGCCAGCAGAAATAGCCATTGCCAGCATTGTAATAATGTGTTTTGTCTTCATCATTATCTTTCAGTTAATAAAAATTCGGGGCAAAGTTAGTTATAATTCTTGACATTTCACACAATTTAAGGGCAAAACAAGATAAAACTCATACTCGTAAACAAACCTCTCTGTTGTTTTATGCACAGTACGGGCAACAGACGCGGGTGTGCTCTCCAATGCGTTGCGGTGGTGATAAGGGGAGAGTCGAGAATCTGTACGGGCAAGCGATTTGAGTTTGCGCCATGCATTTCACACTCGACACGCCTTATATCAATTGTGCAGAATGCTTTGTATCGCACAAATGATATAAGGCGCAACATTTTCATATAATGCTAAGCAGGAAAACCGTCACAAACCCATGCTCTGGCAATAAGGAACTGAGTATTCCTTGATAATCTTGAGGAAAGCTTCTGCACTGCGCTTTTGGCAAATGTCTTGCATCCAGTGAGCATAGCTCTGAAGCGGCATCTCAAGGCCTTCAATTTCTTTCGCAACTATCATAGGTCGGTTGTCAGCATAACGCGCTGGAAGGAAAGTAATGAAGTTTGTGTCATGCAAAAGATTAAGTGCTGCATTTGGATCATTCACCACCACCCTGGTTTTCAATCGCTCAATGTCCACATCTAGGTATCTGCGCACACTCTTTATCACACGAGAGCCAATCTCTGGCATCACGATGCTGAAATTTAGCAAATCCTCAAACTTGACTTTTTCTAAACTTGCCAGCGGATGCGTGCTGCGCATAACTGCCCGCAGATGGAATGTCATTGCTGGAGTTGACTCGATGCCTTCATCTATATTAGCTTTATTAATGGAAAAGGCTACATCTAGCTCATGATTCTGCAGCAAGCGATTGAGTTCTGGAGTGGTCAAATACATGAGATTCAGCCGTACATTAGGATACTGCTTTAGCATCATGATTGCGGCTTGGCGAATGTATGGCTCAATAAAACTGCTCATGCCTATGTTGAGCTGTCCACACAGCATACCATGCAGGTTGTTGATGTGCTCACGGCAGGTTTCAAAACTCTTCAGTGCCTGACGAGCGAGAGGCAGCAATTCCTCGCCACTCTCGGTCATTGTCACCTTGTGCGGATTGCGCAGGAATAGCGTTGTTCCTAACTCGTCTTCCAGGGCGCGTATCTGCTGAGAAATTGCGCTCTGAGAGAGGAAACAACGACGCGATGCTTCTGAGAAACTGCTTGTTTCTGCAACGCTTACAAAGTACTTTAATTGTCGTATTTCCATAGTTGTGTCTTATTATAGATGAATAAAAATCGCGACAAAGATATAAATTTCTTCCTTTAGAAACAATAATAGCAACATTATTCTTTTGACTTTTCAGATAAGTTTTACTTATAGCAAAGAGGCTAAACGAAAAAGCCCGGCAGACGCTTCTGCCAGGCACTCAACACACGAAAATTTATTACAAAGAAAATGACGAAAAAATATTTATGACTTATTGAGAACATTTATCTTGGCTAGCGTTTTCCTTGCATTTACACTTGCATCTCCAAAGTCCATGCAAATTACAGAATGCATACACAGCTTGTGGTTCTTCCTTGCACAGGAATTCTGCTTCTGGATTCTGGCACTTGTCGATGTACTTAATCATCGCACCGTCACAGGTTTCAACAACAATGAAACTAATGTGATGCTCTTGTGTCATCGGATGTGGCTCTTTACCTACTTTCACTTTGATAGTGCATTCATCTATTCTTTCCACTACTGGAATGTGATAATCCACTTTGCCCTCAGTAGAGTTTGCCTCCATAGCTTCCATCTCTTCTTTGCAGCAGAAAGGAATAACTCCGCTTGGCACTACGGCTGCCATGATGTTGCCGCATACATTGCAATGATAAAATGTTGTCTTCATAACATTGGTAGTTTTTTGTGTTTGTAAGTTTTGAGTAAATAATCTCTTGACTTATCGTCTTCGTAGCGAAGCGAATCGTCATCGCTCATGAGTTTCTTTTATTTGACTGCAAAGATATGGACAATAACAACATAGAAATCACTTTTTTTCTACTTTGTCGTAATCATAAAAGAAGAAAATCTTATACGAGGCATCGCTACAAGGAAAAACACTGCAGGTTTTCTTGTTTATTTCATCTTTTTGATGTTATTTTGCAGTCGAAAATCAAGTAACAATAACAAACTCACAATGATACAATTTCAATGCGATTATAACGAAGGGGCTCATCCTCTAATCCTGCAACGATTGGCAGAAACAAACATGGAGCAAACTGTTGGCTACGGACTTGACCCTCACTGTGAAAATGCACGCAAACTGATTCGTGAAGCATGCGAATGCCCTAACGCTGATGTGCACTTCCTCGTAGGAGGCACTCAAGCTAACGCAACAGTAATCTCGTCAATACTTCGTCCATACCAATGTGTAGTGAGTGCTACAACAGGTCACATCAATGTGCATGAGACAGGTGCGATTGAGCATGGAGGCCACAAGGTACTGGCATTGCCTACTAACAACGGATTGCTTGATGCTGAGCAAGTTCGCCTTGCGCTGAAGTCACACTTCGATGACGACGAGGAGCCAGAGCACATGGTGCAGCCAGGCATGGTGTATGTTTCTTATCCTTCTGAAGTTGGCACAATCTACTCTAAGGCCGAACTGACTGCCATTCGCGATGTTTGTCACCAGTATGGCCTGCCACTATTCGTGGATGGAGCTCGACTTGGCTACGGATTGATGTCTCCAGAGTCTGATCTCACCCTGCCAGAGCTTGCAAAAATTGCTGATGTTTTCTACATAGGCGGCACAAAACAAGGTGCGTTATTTGGAGAGGCCGTAGTAATCACCAACGATGCTCTTAAGAAAGATTTCCGCTACAATATCAAGCAAGGCGGAGGCATGTTAGCGAAGGGCCGATTGCTCGGCATTCAGTTTGAAACGCTCTTCACCGACAAACTCTATTTCACAATGGCAAAACATGCCATTGACCAAGCCATGAGAATACGCGATGTGCTTGTTAAACGCGGATTCTCTTTCTTGATGGAAAGCCCTACAAATCAGCAATTTCCCATCGTCACAAATGCTCAATATGAGGAATTGAGCAAAAAGTTCCTCGTCAGTTACTGGCAAAGAATGGACGATGACCACATTGCCATCCGAATCTGCACAAGCTGGGCAACACTGCCAGAAAATGTGGATTCACTTATTGAAGCCATCCCCTATTAACCCCTTTCCCCCGACAGAAAAGAGTTTAGTTTAGATTGTTCATACCATTCGATAATGTCCTGAAACACAGAGGACACTGAGGACGCAGAGTTATAAATATAAAACATCTTTTTTCTTTGATTGACTCCGTCGAGCTCTTCGAGATTCTCTGCGTCCTCTGAGAACTCTGTGTTGAAACTGTAAATAACATAGTTTATACTATAACTCGGCAGTGAATGCGACCTCCACATTCACTGCTGAATTTTTCATTCCAACATACATAAACAAAAAAGTGCATCGGATTATGAAACCCGATGCACCGTTGGTTGTTTTAAGAATATTTTGTGTCTTATGCTGTCAATTAGATAACACCCTGAGCCATCATTGCGTTAGCAACCTTCATGAAGCCTGCAACATTAGCACCCTTCACATAGTTTACATAGCCGTCAGCCTCAGTACCGTACTTAACACAGTTCTCATGGATGTTCTCCATGATCCAGAGGAGCTTAGCATCAACCTCTTCTGAAGTCCAAGAGAGACGCTGTGAGTTCTGAGCCATCTCAAGACCTGATACTGATACACCACCTTCGTTAGAAGCCTTACCTGGACAGTAAAGGATCTTAGCATCCTGTAATACCTTGATAGCCTCTGGAGTAGTTGGCATGTTAGCACCCTCAGCAACAGCGATAACACCGTTAGCAACGAGAGCCTTAGCAGCCTCCTCGTTAAGCTCGTTCTGAGTAGCACATGGGAGAGCAATCTGAGCGCCCTTCTCGAACCAAGGCTTAGCACCTTCTACATACTTAGCAGTTGGATACTTGTCAACATATTCCTTGATACGACCACGGTAAAC
>JAGHVC010000174.1 GCA_018064505.1 Candidatus Minthosoma caballi
GGCAAGACTGCCTCAAACGGTACCGACCGCTACATCTGGGGTTGGTGTCCATACCGTTCGGGTGTGACTAACGACGACAAGAACATCAACGTAGGCAACGGAACGAAAAACGAAAACGATGGTACAGTGCAGAAAAATGAGCCAGAGTGGTCTGGTGCTCTCGTTTGCCACAAGCTCATTCAGCATGCTGACGGTACACTTACGATAGGTAAGGTTCCTGCAATGGATGCTAAGTACAACAAGCCTGCCGAGGTTAAGATTGCGGAGAAGGGCGACGATGGCAAGACTTATGTTGCGTACAACCGTCTCGGTGCCCACAACCACATATCCTTCACTGCCAAGACTGCCAACGATGGCGACCGCTTTGGCGTTAGCTTCTGTTTTGGTTATGTTTATGTGAAGGAGATAGACAAGAATACAGGTCTTGAGGTTGATGTGCCAGTACATTCAAAGCGCTACACTCTCATGGTTAACCCAGAGGGAAACGACCGTCGCAAGGTCAACTTCGAGCAGGAGGGTCCTTTCAGCTTGGGCTTCATCCCAGGTGCCGATGGATACATCTTCCCACGTCCAACAGACAACACTTACCATGTTGATATCTACACCGACAACTCGGTTGTCACCATGTACATCAACGGCGACTACGGTTGCACTCAGCGCATCTATGGTATCCAGAAGAACTGCTGGAGCATCAACACTTACGGCAACGACGTTACTGTAACCGATGTCAAGGTGTCTCAGTATTAAATTGAAGGGAATTTAAGAGTAGTGAATTCACTCCCCTTAAATTCCTTTAAATTCCCTAACAATATGAAAAAAAGAATTACAACTAAAATATATACTTCACTCTTCATACTTCACTCTTCATTCTTTGCAGGCATGAATGCTCAGACCGTCACCCCTCAGGCTTGCGAGCAGAGCATCGTCACTCCTAAGGCTCAGGGTCGCTATCTCTGGCTTCCTGTTCAGGAGAGTGCTCCAGAGGGCAAGGTGCAGATAATTGCAGGCAACACATTTGTCATGGAACAGAATGTGCGCATGGCTCGCGAGACAGTGGACTACTATCTGCCTCTCGACCTTCAGCCTTATCAGCAGAAGGGTGGGGTGTTCAAGGTTGTTGTGCAGAATGTGCCAACAGGCTGCATCTGTTTCAGCAAAATGGTTCAGAATGACGACATCAACTATCAGCTCATCAACGAGCCTTTCCGTCCTGCATATCACCACACTCCTAAGCGTGGCTGGATGAACGACCCTAATGGCATGTTCTACCTCAACGGCACATGGCATCTCTACTACCAGTACAACCCTTACGGTTCTATGTGGGGCAACATGCACTGGGCACACTCAACATCTACCGACCTCGTGAACTGGAAGGATGAGGGTATCGCTCTGGCTCCAGATGCTTGGGGAACAATGTTCTCTGGCTCATGCGTGGTAGATAAGGACAACACAGCTGGATTCGGCAAAGACGCTGTCATTGCCATGTACACCACAAGCCGTCCAACTCCATTCGGGGGTGATGTTCAGGCTCAGGCACTTGCATACAGCACCGATGGCGGCATGACCTTCACCAAGTATGAGGGCAACCCAGTCCTCACTGCCGATATTGTTGACTTCCGTGATCCTAACCCATTCTGGAACGAGGACATCAAGGCTTGGAACCTCATCATGGCAAGCGGTCAAGAGATGCGTCTCTACTCTTCTCCTAACCTCAAGGACTGGAAGGAAGAGTCACGCTTCGGCAAGGAACTCGGCTGTCATGGTGGCGTGTGGGAATGCCCAGACCTGATGAAAGTTCCTGTAATGGAAAATGGTAAATCCGTAAATGGTAAATATAAGTGGGTTCTCTTCTGCAACATCAACCCTGGCTTCATCTATGGCGGTTCGGCTACTCAGTACTTCGTAGGCGATTTCGATGGTCACAAGTTCACTGTTGACAATGAAGCTCGCTATGCTGATGGCAACGCTCTCTGGCAAGATTACGGCAAGGATCACTACGCTACAGTGTCGTTCTACAACGCTCCTGACGGCCGTCACCCAATGATTGCATGGATGAGCAACTGGCAGTATGCCAACGACGTGCCAACCAAGCAGTATCGTTCAGCCAACAGCATTGTGCGTGACCCATTCCTCTACAAGGTTGGCAATGAGTACTTCCTTGGCTCACGTCCTGCTCCTGAGTATGACAAGGCTGGTCTTGACAAGCAGATTAAGATAAAAGGCTCATGCACTGTCACTCTCTCAAACGCAGAGGGTGAAGAGGCAACTATCACTTACGATCAGAAGGCAATGACTCTCACTTTCGACCGCAGCAAGAGCGGACAGGTGGATTTCAGCAAGGACTTCGCTGTGAAGACCGTAGCTCCTGTTCACCGCAAGCTCACTTCGCTCCGCATCTTTGTGGATAACTCTTCTGTAGAGGTGTTCGGCAACAACGGCGAGGTGGTTCTCACCAACCTCGTATTCCCTAAGGCAAAGCTCGACAAAATCACGGTAAAATAATTCGTCAATTCGATTAATCGGTTAATCGATGATTCGATAAAAAAATAAATTATGAAAAGCAATAAAGTAGCAATCGTCAGCGTAATGCTGTGCTTCTTTGCCATGGGATTCGTCGATCTCGTGGGCATAGCAAGCAACTACGTGAAGGAAGACCTCCAGCTCACCGACTCGGTGGCTAACATCTTCCCATCCCTCGTGTTCTTCTGGTTCCTCCTGTTCAGTGTGCCAACTGGCATGTTGATGAACAAGATAGGTCGCAAGAACACAGTGCTCGTGTCTCTCGCAGTGACAGTGGTGTCCCTTGTTCTTCCACTCTTCGGCGAGACATTCCCAATCATGCTCATTGCCTTCTCGCTTCTCGGCATTGGCAATGCTATCATGCAGACTTCGCTCAATCCGTTGGTTACCACTGTGATGGGTGGCGGCAATCTCGCTTCCACACTCACATTCGGCCAGTTCATCAAGGCTATCGCATCGTTTCTTGCTCCTTACCTCGCTATGTGGGGCGCAACAGCTGTGATTCCTTCGTTCGGCTACGACTGGCGCATCCTCTTTGCCATCTACTTCGTGGTAGGTGCCATCGCAACAGCTGTGCTTTGGGCTACACCAATAGCAGAACAGCCAATCGAGGGCAAGGCATCAGGCTTCATTGACTGCCTCAAGCTTCTTGGCAAGCCTATCGTACTGCTCTCATTCCTTGGCATCATGTGCCATGTGGGCATCGACGTAGGCACTAACACCACTGCTCCAAAGCTTCTCATCGAGCGCCTTGGCATGGATCTCAACGATGCAGCATTCGCCACTTCGCTCTACTTCATCTTCCGTACCATCGGCTGCTTCACAGGCTCATTCTTCCTTCGTGTGCTGAAGACTCGCACATTCTTCATCATCTCTGTCATCATGATGGCTCTCTCTATGGCAGGCATGTGGATTGGCACTGAGCAGTGGATGCTCTACGCTGCTATCGCACTTGTAGGCTATGGCAACTCCAACGTGTTCTCTATCTGCTTCGCCAATGCACTCCAGTCAGTGCCAGACAAGCAGAACGAGGTCAGCGGATTGATGATCATGGGTCTCTTCGGTGGCACAGTCTTCCCACTCTTCATGGGCTTTGCCAGCGACGCTATGGGACAGGCAGGTGCTGTGCTCGTCATGGCAATCGGTGTTGCTTACCTCTTCACCTACATCCGCAAATTGTAAGTGTTCGTTCAAACCTATATAACTAAACTATCCGCAAACATCTGATTCTCTGAGTTCTTGTGAACTTACTAAACGAACTGATGTTTGTGGATGGTTAGTTAGTAACATATAAGAGATCTTTTTTACAGGAAACCGCGAAGTCATCGATTTTTTATATCTGAGATTATGAGGGTGTGCCAGCATTTTGACACACCCTCATTGGTCCCTACGGAAATAGATATGCCTATGTAAAGTCAATTAAACATACAGATAAAGACATTCTTCATTAACAAAAACTCGTCAGCACATTTTTTGCTGGCGAGTTTTTTTGTTGTAATTCTTGCATAATTCAAGGGAAAACATTATCTTTGTATTGTGTAATAGCTAAGCAGTTATTTCACTATTCCCCAACAAGCCTTGTCATTCCAAGGCGTGAAATCATCATTCCAAGTCATGAAATCATCATTCCAAGCCTTGAAATCATCATTTCAAGGCTTGGAATCATTTCCTTACCGAGCAAAAGCATAAAGCCTTATCGGGCAAAAGGTAAAAGCATATACGAGCATACGCATGAAGCACGTTCGGGCAAAGGACGCGAGTACTTACGGGCAAAAAGATGCAAGTACTTACGGAAGTATCCCTGCATGGACACAGCCGTAACGCAACATTTTAAGTCCCACAGATTACACAGATTACACAGATTTTGTTCCTTTGGAACAGCCATCTGGATGGTGTCTCACAGAGCGAGACTTATCTGTGCCATCTGTGTCATCTGTGGGAAAACAAAACCTTAAATAACAAAAGTGACAGGTTGAGCTGTCACTTTTTTTCAACCTGTCACTCAACCTGTCACTGCACATCTATGTGATTATCTATTCTTTATCTCAAAAAGTGACAAGGTGACAGCTTTTTCGCGAAATTCTCTCATGTAAGTGAAATGGTGTAGAATTTATATCAATATGAAGGGTGAAGAGTCAAAGGCTGTTTTAGTGTCGTATGGCAGTCAATTATTGAGGAATTTGAGTTTTTTTAGGCTCAAAGTGAAAAAAAATGTATTAAATTGCTGTTGTATTGATTTTTTTTCTGTAACTTTGGAATCGCAAAATAAATCTATTGCAAACCAGAGCAAGTTAATAACCTAAATTATGCCTTACACAACTCCTACATACGCACTTCGCACAGAAGCCAGCCTCTCCCTCAGCCTCTCTCCAATGGGCAAGGGCAGCATTTGGTCTTCTGAACGCTTGTTTTGCGCTATAGGGGGGGGATAATGCAAGTGATTTAATTTCAAGCAATTACAGCAAACTATACGGCCTGCTGCGAGCACTCTATGCGAGTGTTTGCAGCAGGCTTTTTGTGTATATACATTACTAATAATAACTAAAAAATCAAAATCACAATGAAAAAGAAAAACTACGAAAAACCTCAGATCCAGGTCATCGAGGTAGATCAGACGGAAATCATCTGCGCAAGTCCAGAACAACTGGGAGAAGGTGATCCAATCTTCGGCAGCTCATCCGCAAAAGACAGACTCTTCTTCGACGAAGAGTATTAAGTACTAACCATCAAAAACAAGCAACGAAACAATGAAAAAGACAATGAAGACCTTGCTTGCCCTGATGGCAGGCGTAATGGCATTCTCGGCTTGTAACAAGGATGGCCTTACAAACGAGAACAATTCCAACAAAGAGTCAAAGGGCATCTACAGCTTCACCGCCTTCACCGAGAGCGATCCTG
>JAGHVC010000018.1 GCA_018064505.1 Candidatus Minthosoma caballi
GGAAGATTCTTGTGTGACAGATACATTTTGATCTTGCTCATCACAACCTGTCCGTCATTATTCTCTTCGTCTTCCATGCCAGCAAGATCTTCTATACGCAGCGGTTGCACCCCTTCCGCACCAAGACCAGCCATAATAAGACCAGCTACAAGTTGTACTCGATTATTTACAACAATCTGCTGTTCATCATGAAGTCTTTGATTTAGAGCCTTGAGCTTTGTTTCTATCTCATCCTCCAATTTCAATTTGCGTTCCTCTAATTCTTCTGGAGTCAGAGATAACGCATGCAACTTTTGAATGAACCCATTTGCATTCTCTTTCAACAAAAAAGAAAGATCCTCAAAACGACCTAAGTGTTTTGGAACAAATAAGTTTTCCTTTGAAATATACCAGATATCTATCTCATAAACTATTTTACCAGCCTCTTCATAACCATTAGCTCCAATAGCAACAACCTCCTTATACGATTCTGTAAAATTCAATATGGCATGAGAATAATGGACTGCACCATTGACAGCATATTTGGAGATGTTTTGGTAACTTGGATCGCCTTTCTTATTGTAATTGTCAACCTCACCATTGGCGTTTGTCTTAATCAAGTCACCTTTCTTTCCCTTCACTTCAATCATGACGGGTATCTTCTCGCCTTTGTCTCCCCCAAGCATACACTTAATGTCTGGGAAGTTTTTTCCAGTTCCCCCCTGTTTACTTGGCGCGTTCTCTAATGCAAAAGCAATTTCTGCATTGATAGTTTCTGTCTTTGTATAGTACTTCTGCCCCTTGAATTGTTTCTTGCACCAATCCTCGACTTGTTCTTCTATGCTTTTGATGTTCTTTGCCATTTTATGATTGATTTTTCTTGTTAATTTAGTTATGCGGTCTCTACCTGTTTCCAGTCTTTTTTGTCCGTTACTGCGTTGAACGATAAAATAACGATAGAGTCATGGTAGACCGACCCCATTCCACAGATGTCTCAATTTTCTGTCAACAAGTCTCGTTTGTCAACTTCAAGGAGCTCCGCGATTCTCGCCAAAGTCTTTAGGTCTGGTTGGGTCTTTTGAGAACACCATTTGCTTATAGTAACTGGAGATACTCCAAGTTCGCCTGCAAGCCATGCAGCAGTACGTTTCTTCTCTACAAGAACGACTTTCAGCCTGTTAATATCCTTAACTTCCATGTTTAATTATTTAATTTGACGAGCAAAATTAATAATTATTTTCAAAAACATGTCAAAAGGAGCTCCTATCTTCAATATTTCTATAACATTTAAGCATTTTTCGGACATAAATATAATAATGTGAGCCCATTTCGTCCATTTTCATGACTTTTTTCTTAACTACTCTGCAATCAACAAGAAAACAGATAGGCTATCATCAAAAGAAAGTTTGAGTAATACTGTTAACACTCCTTTTATCGACAATCCAAAATACATATATAAAGGAGCTGTAACGTAATATCAGAGAGTTTATTTGAGATTCATGCACGTAACTTGCATAAACTCAAACAGTTTGTTTACGCATTGTTTACGCAGAGAAAGAAAAAAGCACTTGCGATTGCTCGTAAGTGCTTGATTTTGTGGGTGGACCAGCTTGGGCTTGAACCAAGGACCTCCAGATTATGAGTCTGTTGCTCTAACCAACTGAGCTACAAGTCCGAAACCAATGCTCTGTTGCATTGATAGGGTTGTGCTACCATGATTCGAACTTGGACTGAGGGAACCAAAAACCCTAGTGCTGCCATTACACCATAGCACAATCCTGATAGCACTCGTTTTCAGAATGCGGATGCAAAGGTAGGGTTTTATTTTTGATTGAACAAAAGTTTTGTGGAAAAATCCATAAAAATATTGTTTTTTGTTTGTCTTTTTTAATTTATATATGTACCTTTGCATTCAAATATTGAGAAAACTTGCAAAGCGACAGGAAATTACTTGTTTGTTCATGGCGAAAGAAAAACCACTAATTCATAATAAGCGCAGGAATAGAATCCGCATTCATCACGAGGGAGTCAACACGCTTCTTCTCACTGGTGGCGTGGGCATTGTAGTGTGCGTGCTGGCATGGTTGTCGCGCGAAACATTGCAGTATGGCTCTTATGCTATCATTGCGGTGGTGCTTATTGTGTATGGTATTTTGCTGAACTTCTTCCGTTGCCCAATTCGCATGTTCCAGGGGCCTACAACAAAGTCGGTTGTTGCGCCTGCTGATGGTCATGTTGTGGTGATTGAGGAAGTGGAAGAAACAGAGTATTTCCATGATAAGCGACTGATGGTGAGCATCTTCATGAGCTTGACAAATGTGCATGCCAATTGGATGCCTTGTGAGGGAACAGTTGTGAAGGTTGGACACCAGAGCGGCAATTTTATGAAGGCGTATCTTCCAAAAGCCAGCACAGAGAATGAACGCTCAATGGTGGTGATTCGCACTCCGCATGGCGTGGAAGTTATGGCGCGACAGATTGCTGGTGCTTGTGCTCGCCGCATCGTGACTTACTCAAAGGAGGGTGATGAATGCTTCATCGACGATCACATGGGATTCATCAAGTTCGGCAGCCGCGTGGATGTTTATCTGCCTCTTGGCACAGAGGTGCTGGTGAAGATGGGGCAGGCTACAGTGGGCGATGAAACTCTGATTGCAAGGCTGAAGTAGATGAATTAAATCTTTTGTAGAGTGTTTTTTATGAAAAAGCATATTCCAAATACAATTACTTGTTGCAACTTGATTTGTGGATGCATTGCTACTTACTGCGCTTTTCACCACGGACATCAGGTTGCATTTCTTTTTATCTTATTGGGTGCTGTGTTTGATTTCTTCGATGGAATGACAGCGCGAGCGCTGGGAGTGAGTGGTAAGTTGGGCGTGGAGCTTGACTCGCTTGCAGATTGTGTGACATTCGGTGTTGCTCCTTCTGCAATGATGTTCACATTGTTCAACCATGTTGCCTATCCAGAGTTGATGGCAAACGAGGTGTTTTTCAATGTAATGCCTTTCACTGCTTTCATCATGGCAGCTTTCTCGGCTTTGAGACTTGCAAAGTTCAATATTGACGAGCGCCAGCACACAGGATTCATCGGAATGCCTACTCCTGCAAATGCAATTTTCTGGGGAGCGCTGATTTCCAGCAGTGAAGAATGGCTCACAAGCCCAAGATTCAATGCTTTCTTCTTGTTTATGTTTATGGTGCTTGCATGCTGGCTGTTAGTGTGTGAGGTGCCAATGTTCGCTTTTAAGTTCAAGAACATGTCATGGGAAGACAACAAGATAAAGTACATCTACTTGATTGCCGCTGTAGCTGTATTGGTGTGCAGCGGAATAATGGGGGCAGCAGAAGGATTTGTGTGGCAGTCGCTTTGTCGCGGTGTAGCTTGCTGCATCGGACTTTATGTCGCAATGTCTATTGTGGCATCTTATTTGCCAAAGAAGGATTAATAGGAAGAATAGGCTTCCTTTGTAATTAATTCTGAAATTAAGTTATGCTTGAATTCTTACTGTCTTTTATATTGATAATACTTGTAGTTTTGCTGGTCATCGTTGGCATTGGCATCTTTGTGCTTTGCAAATTGCTTGGTGGCTTCAGCAATGTGAAGAAACTATTCCGCAAACTTACAGGAATTGGAAGCAAGAAGAAAAAGACTGAAAGGGTACATGCTTCCGGCAATGGCTCAAGTGGTGGTTCTGCATCTAAGGACGGGGATAGTGCTGCTGAAGGCGGTGCTTCTACAGGGGGTAAGATGTTCAGTAAGAATGAAGGAACCTATGTTGATTTTGAGGAGGTTAAATAAACTATAAGAAGATAGCAATATAAAGAAAAGCGACCATTCGGCTTTGTGCTGAATGGTCGCTTTCTTTATTGTTTCTCCCAAGGCTTTGAGTGGGGATGTTGTTAGTGTTTGTCATTTTGGTCGTGTTTGACCGTCGCCTTCAATAATCCATTTGTAAGTACAGATTTCCTCGAGAGCCATAGGGCCGCGAGCGTGGAGCTTCTGAGTTGAGATGCCGATTTCTGCTCCAAGACCAAATTGAGCACCGTCAGTGAATGATGTAGGTGCGTTGTGGTAAACGCATGCTGCATCAACTTGAGCAAGAAACTTATCTGCTGTAGCGCGATTCTCTGTGATGATGCATTCGCTGTGGCCAGAGCCAAACTGTCGTATGTGACGAATAGCTTCGTCTGCCGAATTGACACACTTGATAGCCATAGCATAAGCTTGGAATTCCGTGCCGTAAGTCTCTTCTGTTGCCTCCTTGAGAAGCTCTGCTGGGTACGAGCCAGAGAGGGCAGCAAGTGCTGGCGTGTCTGCATAGATTACTACATTGCTTTCGGTGAGAGGAGCGCAGAGTGCAGGAAGGTCGGCAAGGCGATCCTCGTGAATGAGTGTGCAGTCAAGAGCATTGCACACGCTCACTCTGCGAGTCTTTGCATTGTTGATAATCTTTGCTCCTTTAGGGAGGTCTCCGTCTTTGTCGAAGTATGCATGACATACTCCTGCTCCTGTTTCAATGACAGGTACGGAAGCCTCTTGGCGAACGAAGTTTATGAGTCGTTTGCTGCCGCGAGGTATTACGAGGTCCACATAGCCGTTAGCATGCAGCAGTTCAGCAGTTGCCTCATGAGTAGCAGGCATGAGAGTGATTGCATTTTCATCAATGTTGAAATCGCGAAGCACCGATTTGATAATCTCAACGATGGCTCTATTGCTGTCGTCAGCGTCCTTGCCTCCCTTGAGGATGCAAGCGCTTCCAGCTTTGAGACATAGAGCAAAAACATCGAAAGTCACATTTGGTCGTGCTTCATAGACAATGCCAATCACTCCGAAAGGCACGCTTACGCGCTTGAGGTCTAATCCGTTAGGCAATACAGTATGCTTGAGCACTTTGCCAAGCGGAGACGGCAAAGAGGCTACATTGCGAGTGTCTGCAGCGATGCCAGCAATGCGTTCTGCAGTGAGTTTCAGACGGTCATACATTGGATTAGCAGGATCCATGCGTGAGAGGTCCTTTGCATTAGCTGCGAGAATGTCCTCAGTGCATGCAATAGCTTTGTCTGCTACAGCGATAAGCACTTGGTCTATAGTGTTTTGTGAAAGAAGTGCAAGCGAGAGACTTGCATCTTTTGATTGCTGAAAAAGTGTTGTCATGATGAACGGAAATAGTTGCTTAAATGAGGAACTCAGTGCATGGAGTGTTGTCGCGGTCATTCATCAATCGTGGGAGAATGTCGTCGCGCTTGCCATTAGCAATGATGACAGAGATGCCAGCAGCTGCAGTGTGAGATGCAACGCTGCTCTTTGACTGCATGCCTCCGCGGCCAGCAGATGATTTTGACTGCTGGATATAGTCGCTCAGATCCTTGCCAGGCTTCACGATGCTTATGAGTCGAGAGTCTGGGTCAGTAGGATTGCCAGTGTAGATGCCGTCTATATTGCTGAGAATGATGAGCATCTGCGATTTTGTCATTTGGGCGATAAGGCCAGAAAGCTCATCGTTGTCGGTGAACATAAGCTCGGTTACAGACACCGTGTCGTTTTCGTTCACGATAGGAAGGACGCCATTCTCCAGCATGACGCGCATGCAGTTCTCCTGATTCGTGCGGTGCTCATTGTCGGAGAAATTCTCTTTTGTCGTGAGAACCTGTCCGACGGAGATGCCGTACTCGCGGAAAAGCTCGAAATAGCGGTTTATGAGTTTTGCCTGTCCAACAGCAGAGAACAGCTGGCGCTGATCTACAGAGTCGAGATCTTGCTGAATATGTTTGAGTTCGCTTCTTCCAGAAGCAACGGCGCCAGAAGAAACGAGTATTATTTCGTGTCCCTCAGAACGCAAGCAAGCAATCTGATCAACGAGTGCCGACATTCGAGTGACATCGAGCGAGCCGTCTGCGCGAGTGAGGACATTACTGCCTATTTTGATAGTTATTCGCATTATTCTGTAACTTTTTGATGCAAAGTTACACTTTTTCTTTGATATAATGACATTAACCGCCAATTTTTGTGTTCAAGCCGCGCGAAATGAAGATTTCAAGTGCGTGTTGCTGTTCGCCTTCCGATGGGGGCGACATAGGTATATCCTCTGGGTTGTAGGTCGTGCCTAAACGGTCGTGCTTACCCTTGCCAATGTCATGATAAACAAGTAGATTCACTACTTCAGGAGGGGTAGGAAGAGAGGCAAGGAAGTCTGCAGAGGCTTTTAGGTTCTCTTCGTCAGTATTGATGCCGGAGATGAGAGGGATGCGAATCCAGAAAGGATGCTTCATTTCGCTGATGAGCTGTATGTTGCTGAGTATTTGCTCGTTGCGCACTCCTGTGTATTCATGATGCTTGTCTGAATTCATGTGCTTTAGATCAACAAGAAACAAATCGCATTTTCCTGCAACCTTTTGTGCATTCTCTGCAGAAGTGAAGAGGGTAGTATCAACGGTGCGGTGTATGTTTCGTGCCCCAAGTTCGTCAAGCAACTCACAAAGATAATCAGTGTGCATGAATGGCTCGCCGCCACAGATAGTGACGCCTCCATTAGACTCCTCCATCACTTGTCGCTCCTTTTCCACAATGTCCATAAGTTCAGACAGTTGGTACTCTTTTCCTGCTATTTGCATAGCAAGAGTAGGGCACTCGTCTGCGCATTTTCCACACGAAGTGCAATTGCCCAAATCCTGAATGCCGTCAGCTGTGAGAGAGAGATTCTTTTGAGGACAAACATCAACACAGCTTTTACAGCCGATGCATTTTTTCTTTGTGTACAGCTTAACAGGAGTGGCTGGTATGCCCTCTGGATTATGGCACCAGATACAATGCAGAGGGCAGCCTTTCATGAAAAGTGTTGTTCTAATGCCAGGGCCGTCGTTGATGGCAAAGCGCTTTATGTCAAAGATGAGAGCCATTAGAAATCTTCGTTTTCTGTACGGGCAATAATCTCATTCTGAAGCTGCTCAGTCATGTCGTTGAAGTAGTCGGAGTAGCCAGCAACACGAACGAGAAGATCCTTGTACTCGTCTGGCGATTGCTGTGCGTCAAGCAAAGTCTGAGTGTCCACTATGTTGAACTGGATATGATGGCCGCCCATGTTGAAGTATGCGCGGATGAGGGCAACAAGTTTCTTCAAATCCTCTTCGCGTTTCAGCAATGATGGCACGAAGCGCACATTAAGAAGAGTGCCTCCCGACTTTGTCTGGTCGAGCTTGCCAAGTGATTTGATAACTGATGTAGGTCCTTGAGTGTCAGCACCATGCGCAGGCGATGTGCCGTCGCTGATAGCAAAGTGGGCAAGTCGGCCGTTGCACGATGCTCCGCACACAGAACCGAAATAGTTGTGGCAAGTGGTAGATAGCATGTTGAGCTGAGTTGTGCCGCCGCGAGTGTTTGGATGACCTTCTATTGCCTCCACGAGGTCATCATAAACCTTCACCGCAATAGCATCTGCGTAATCATCATCATTGCCGAAGAATGGAGTGCGGTTCATGATGAACTGGCGGAGCTTTAAGCCCCCCATTCCCTGAAGAGGGTGTCCTTCCGGCGCACTTTCTCCCCAGTTGTATTTTAATGCTTCAAGAATGAGATCCATCCTTTCTCCAACTGTCTTGCAACCAGCAAATGGTCCGGATGGCATGCCCCCCTCTGGGGTTAGGGGACTAAATACATGCTTCTTCATAGTTGAGAAACAGTCAGTTATAGTGCCAAGGCCAGTGCACTGAATGTATGTAGTATTGTAGCGTGCGCCACCGCTATAATAGTCGCGTCCGCGTGCGATGCAGTCGTCGATGAAGAGCGAAAGGAAAGTTGCAGGGGCGTAGAGAGAGAACATGCGCTCGATGTAGTTGTTGACGGCAAGCTTCATGTTGACGAAGTACACCATCTGCTTGTGCCATGCATCGTAGAGTTGTTCGTATGAAGTGAAAGTGCGAGGATCACCAGTTTCTAATCCTAATTTCTTTCCGCTCATAGGGTCAATGCCATTGTTGAGCGTGATTTCCAGAATCTTAGGAGTGTTGAGGTAGCCTGTTAGGATGTAAGCCTCCTTGCCGAAAGCGCCAACCTCGATGCATCCCGAAGTTCCACCCTCGTTAGCATCTTCTTGCGTCTTTCCTTGACGCACGAGCTCCTTCGTGTAAGTGTCTGGATTAAAGCACGATGGATAGCCATGTCCTTGACGAATGACACGGGCTCCTGCAAGAACGAAGTCGTCAGGAGTCACTTTGCTCACATGAATGGAGAGTCCTGGCTGTAGTTCGTGCAGCTCTTCTTGCACTTCAAGAATAATGTAAGAAATCTCGTTGGTTGCATCGTTGCCATATTTGTCAATGCCGCCAATATTGATGTTCGTAAAGTCGTTGTATGTGCCTGATTCAAGAGCCGTTACACCAACCTTTGGAGGCGCAGGCTGATTGTTGAACTTAATCCAGAAACAAGAAATAAGCTCTTTGGCCTTATCGCGAGTGAGAGTGCCGTCTTCAAGTCCCTTTTTGTAGAAAGGATAGAGGTGCTGATCAATATGCCCAGGGTTCATGCAATCCCATCCGTTGAGCTCAGTCACAGTGCCGAGATGCACAAACCAGTACATCTGGATTGCCTCTTGCATGTCGCGAGGAGCATGTGCAGGCACCCAGCGGCAAACATCAGCAATCTTGCGAAGCTCGGAGATTCTCTGCTCATTTGCCTTCCTCTCCTCACTGTCAATTCCTAATTCCTCATTCCTAGCTCCTAATTCCTCTGCCTTCTTCTCTGCCAATTCTGCATGGCGCTCGGCAAAAAGGATGGCTGCGTCGCAAGAGATAGCCATAGCCTCAAGTTCCTGTTGCTTGTCAGTAGCCTCAGGGTCGTTGATGTAGTCGAGAGCGGCAATATTGTCCTCAATCATCTTCTTGCAGTCGAGCAATCCGCGTTGGTACATCTTGCCGTCCATAGCAGTGTGTCCGCCTGCGCGCTGCTCCATAAACTCGGTGAAAACGCCTGCATGGTAAGCCTCTTCCCATTCCTTGCTCACATGATTGAATATGCGCTCTCGCTGAGTGCGTCCTTCCCAGTACGGAATGACTTCTCGCTCGTAAGTGGCAATGTCCTCGTCGCTTATGAGGTAAGGCTGCATTTCGCGGTCATTGAGAGTGTGGAGATCCTCCACGGTGTGGCAAGTCAGCTCAGGGAAAGTAGGCACAGCTTTTGGCACAGGCCCTCTTTCGCCCACAATCAGCTCATCATCACCAATATAGATTGTTTTTTTCTTGCATATTTCATAGAAGTTTCTTGCTCGAAGGATGCAGTTCGGCATCTTTCCGTAAAACTCCTTGTAGAACGCAGTCTCAATGAGCGCTCTCTCAATGGTGAGAGTGGCAGGAGTATCAATGCTCTGCTGATGAAGTCGCTTAACGCGCTCATTCATACCTCCCTCGTTCTCAGGATATTGCAGTGCGTAATTCATTTTTGAGTGTGGCGCACGGCTTGCCACCTTCTTTGCCTCTGACATGGTGTTAGTAGTTTTTCTATTAATATTTGTGCAAAATTAGGTATCTTTGTTGAAACAAGCAAATTTGAACGCAAGTATTTCATTCCTCTAATTGCTTCCTGTCTCCTTAGCATTCGATGCACATCAGGCTGAAAAGTCTCTGCCCGTGAAGCCATATCGCATATCGGGCATAAGCGATAAGGCTTACAAGGCGTAAGCGATCAAGCGTGACGGGCGCAAGGTTTTGATGTTGCAAAGTAGTTGCTACGACAACGGTTTTTACCGCATGATAAGCTACTTGCAGCAAATGATGAAGAAATGAGGTCTAAACAGTGATTTTTGTTCCAAAAATTATTGAAAAAGTAAATAATAGTGCTATCTTTGCAACATCAAGGCATGCGGTTGACGATGTGCTTTGGTAGAATAAGCTTTATCTAGTTATAATTTCTTGATTGTTATGAAAAAACTACATCTTCTTTCTTTCTTGTTATTATGCTTGAGTGTGAATTTAGCGAAAGCACAGACCACTTTTGCAATAGATTTTCTCAATTATGAAATCCTTAATTCCGAAGAAGTAGCGGTCAAAGGCTATTTGACAACATTCGTGGGGGCTGTGAAGCAGACAGTCATCCCTGAAACCGTTGAATACAAAGGCAATATATATAAAGTTGTGTCAGTAGTGAATGGCGCTTTCTCGAATCGTTCTGATATTGAGGTTGTTCTTCCCCTCCCATCCACTATCAGGTCCATAGGAAACAATGCCTTTTTGTATAATAACATGCAAGGGGAGCTTGTGTTGCCGGAACAGCTGGAAGAGGTTGGGGAATCCGCATTTAAGGGGTGTTATAATATAAAATCTGTGGAAATACCGCAATCTCTTAAGAAGTTGGGGCGCGACGCTTTTTCTTATATGCGTGCTCTCAGGAGCTTCGTTTTCCGTGCTAAGCAATTGGAGAGTAATGGAACAGGACTGTTCTACATGAGTTCAGACGGGGCAATATTGGATATAGTTGTTGGCAAGGAAGCAGAATCAGTGCCAGATTATTTTTTCCAAAGTGTTAATCAATGCAGTTTGTCATTTGAAGAAGGTAGCAATTGTAAACAAATAGGCGCTAATGCGTTTTCACAAGTAGGTGTTCATGGTAAGGTTACATTTCCTGAGCGTCTTGAAAGCATTGGATACAATGCATTTTCATGGATAACGACCCCGTTTGAGATTGAATTTCAAGGCACAAGCCTGAAGACGGTGGGAGCTTCTGCTTTTGAGAAAAGCACAGGCTTAGGTGGCAGTGTCATGCTTCCTTCGTCTGTTGAGGAAATAGGAAACGCCGCTTTTTCCGAATGCTCGGGTATTACAGGCACGATGTCATTGCCTCTGTCTCTTGGGAAAATTAATAGCTATATATTGCGTGATTGTATAAATGTGTCAGCATTGGAATACAATTGTGCTAATATAACGGATAAAGTTTCGAATGTGTTTAGTAATTTTGGCGTAGAGGGTTTTGATGTGATCATAGGAAAAGATGTGAAAAACATACCGGCATCATTGTTCTCTGGCAGTAATGCAAAGTTCTTGACCTTTGCAGAAGGCTGTGTGTGTACAGAAATTGGAGCCTCAGCTTTTCGTGGCACTTCTATCGTAGGAAAACTCAATCTTCCAAAGCATCTGCAGTCGATAGGGTACTCTGCGTTCGAGAATGTCAGCACCATTGAGGACATTCGCATTGAAGAAAATGTCACAGATATAGGGGGGAGTGCTTTTTCCGGTTGTACGGGTGTGAAAGAATTGTATTTTGATTCTCCGTTTGATAATTTTGGCAGCGGAAGAACTGCAATCAAGCCATTTGTGAATGTTGCTAAGGAGTCAGGAGGCATGCGTTTGACAATCGGAAAGCATGTGAAAAAGATATACGCCAATGAATTCAATGAGTCGTATCCTGTTTCGATTGTGTTTGAGGATGGCAGCATCTGTTCAGAGATAGAATCATCAGCTTTTTGTGTACCGACTTTGGGAGGTGAGGTGGCTCTCCCTGAAACAATGAAAATTGTTGGGTCGTCAGCATTTTATGGCACAAGCATCTCAGAAGTGTATGTGCCAGAGAATCTTGAGAGAATAGGGAAAGATGCTTTTTCTGGTTGCAAGCAATTGAAAAAGGTTGTGTGGAATGCCGTAAAACCGCAGATTGACGGAATGGCGTTTGATGGCAGTGGAAAAGACAAAGGATACGAACTTGTGATTGGCTGCAAAGTGACAGAAATAGGCGATGGCCTATTCTACACTTCTTCGCAAGGAAGCTTAGAGGAAGGTAAATTTAATAGTTACGCTTCAGGCCCAAATTCAATAACATGGGAAGCTGTTAGCATGGTGAATCGTATAGGCGAAGATGCCTTTGCTGGCTGCATCCTGCTTACAGATTTAGACATACCTTCATCTGTCGCAAAGATAGGAAATCGTGCATTCTTTGGCTGCTCTGGATTAACAGATTTGTCGCTGCTCAATCATATAGAGACGCTTGGAACTGGGTCGTTTGAAGGGTGCTATGGGCTTAAGAAAGTCTATTATGACCTGACGGGTAATGATAATGCTTGTCCTTTCGGGCAGATTGTTGACAATGAAAATACGAGAAACAGCAATTTTGAGCTTACGCTTGGATCTCATGTTAAAAACCTGACAGACTATCTGTTTGAGAATGCACCAATTGACACATTAATCTTTGAACCAGGAATAAGGATTGAGAGTATTGGACGAAAGGTGTTTGCTGATTGCAGGAATATGAAGGGACATCTTCTGTTTACAGCTGCATTGCGCAAGGTGGGAGAATATGCCTTTGAAAATTGCACAAGCCTGAATACGCCTCTCTATTTGCCGTCTTCGCTGGAAGAATTTTCATTAAATGCGTTTCATAATGTAAGGTGCTATGACATGTATGTCAATACGCCGCTGGCTTTACCTGGCATTGGTAACATCCTCAACGGCAAGCTAACCATTGGTGCTTCAATCATAAAAATCGAAGACAAGCATTTCATGGATGCAACAATCACATCACTTGAGTTTGAAGATGGAAGCAAACTCAAGGAGATAGGAGAAAAAGCTTTCTATGGTGCGATAAAAGGTGGAAAACTGGACCTGCCTGAATGTCTTGAAAAGATAGGTAAAAGCGCATTTGAGAATGGCGAGTTTGAAGGAAAAATGAGACTTCCAAAGCAACTTGAAACTATTGGCGAAGCTGCGTTCATGAATTGCAAAAAGCTGGTTGGCAACATGAATATCGATTCAAAACTCTCTATCGTGGACGACAAAGCATTCTCTGGATGTGAAGGTCTTTATGGCGAACTGACGCTTCCTGGCACATTGACTAAGGTGGGGTGGGATGCATTCGCTGGCACAAGCTTCACAAGCGTTAGAATAGAAGAAGGCGAGACACCTTTGGAATTTGGAGATAACTTCAATGCTACTGGCAATTGGATTATCAGGGCGCCAGTTCCAAGCAGTAAAGCTCCTGTTGTTATGTCAAGCCTGAGCGTGGTAACAGGTCAGTTTGCAAAAGCTCCGATTCGTGAGGCGTATGTTAATCGTGACATAAAGTACTTGTGCGGAGCCACTATGAACCTGAGTTTCGTTAGACATTATTATTCACCATTCGGAAACTCGGAGAATTTGGAGAAAGTGGTGATAGGAGATGCTGTTTCTCATATTTCTCCATACGAGTTTGCTTATTGCAAGAATCTCTCGACGGTCGAGTTGCCAATGCACGGCTCATGTCTGGTGTCGATAGATATGGGAGCTTTTGACCGCGATAGCTCCCTCGTAGATATTAATGTGCCAGCTTCGGTCAGCACGATAGGCTCAACAGCATTTCAGTCGTGTGTGTCGTTGCAGCGTGCGGAGATTTGCACAGCGAAAGTGACGCGTGGTGCAGATGCATCGGCAGGGGGAGGCACAGACATAGGAGGCTATGCGTTCTACGGCTGCAAGGAACTTCAAGAGGTGGTTCTCGGTCCTGCGGTGACAAAAATAGGAAGCTATGCGTTTGGCTATTGTGATGCTTTGAGCATAGTTGCATGCCTTAGTCCTCAACCTCCTCTCGTAGATTTAGAGTCGTTCAGCAATACCAATGCTCAAAGCTGCAAATTGCAAGTGCCAGCCAATAGCAAAAACGATTACAGAACGACAATGGTGTGGCAAGATTTCATGATAGAAGATATTCCAGCCGCAATACTCCCAGTGAATGCCTATAATGCAGGTGACGGGGCTCAATATTTTGATTTGAAGGGAAATAGAGTTCCTCACAACATGAAAGGTGTTGTTATTATAAAGAACGGTGACGGAAGTGTGGAGAAAGTTCTTAGGCGATAATCTCGCAAAGAATTACTAATGACAGGCAAGAAGCCTAAATATATTCTAGAAATAGGGTGACGGTATGATGTGGAGCATAACATGCACATATTGTGCTGTCCCACAGAGACATCGTAAATGACAAAAAGATAGCGAGAAGTTTTGTGTGTTTAAAACTTCTCGCTATCTTTGCAACATATTTAAGAAAAACAGAAAAAGGTGCATG
>JAGHVC010000137.1 GCA_018064505.1 Candidatus Minthosoma caballi
ACTAACATCCTTACCAAAATACGCTCCAGTTCGTCGCTTTTTAGAACGATTTATTGAGGATCGACCTATGGGCTCGACATCTAAACTAAAATCTTAACAAAAATCATAGAACAAACACTTGCGTCATCGCTTAGCGCTTTGCTTGCAAAGAAACTTGAGTTATATTAATAAAACTATCCAAAGTTCTTGCAAATTTAGCCTATTTTGAACTATTATTAAAGAAATGATGTATTTTTAACATTAACAATGCTTAAGGAAATTGTAATTTAATTATATTTGCATTATCTAATCGATGAAAAAAGTGTTTATAAAACACACACTGCATACCAATAAACTCATAACAAATTAATTTTAAAATTTAATCACATGAAATTCTACAATTATGCACTGATGGGACTGTGTGCTTCATCCCTGTTTATTTTATCTTCTTGTGTTGATAAAGACTATGATCTGAGTGACATTGACACTACTTCAAGAATCGTGGTGAACGATTTGGTTGTGCCTATGAATTTGGAGTATATAACGCTCGACCAAATTTTAGATGTTGATGACGATAGCGAATTGGTGAAAGAAGAGGTGCCTGACGGAAAGGGAGGCACTAAGCTTGTGTATGCTATCAAGAAGAGCGGTTCGTTTGAATCTGACCCTATTGAGGTTAGCTCATTCACTGCTTCAAAGCCTAATATCACCCCTATGAGCGATGAACTTGACTTGGTGGATTTGCGTAATGCTGCCAGCTATGTGCCAGGCGGTATTGCTGCATACTATGATGTTAAACTGAATCCTACAAGCTTTAAGTCGGAGGCTAATGATTTTGATAAGTCTATCAAGAAGATTGAGATGCTTGGAGTGGATACAAAGATGAACAACATCGTGAAGATTGAGGGCATGAATGCAGGCTTGTATTCAAAATTGAAGATTGAAGGCGTGAAGATTAAGTATCCTAAGGGATTGGTTGCTGTGCCTGACAATGGAAAGTATGACATCAATACTGGCGTGCTTGATCTGAGTGGAGAACAGCTCGTGCCTGATGCTAATGGAGAGATAAATTTGTGCATGAACATCTCTGCTATCGACATTGAGAAGGCTGGAAGTGATGTGAAGATTGACTATGAGAAGCACAACCTCATAATTGAGTCGGCATTGGAAGTGACTGAAGGCAGAGTGAACATTTATGCTGATGAGAATCTTCCTGCTAAGATTAAGTTCAGTTCTTCGCCTGAAATGGAAGCCATCAAAGTGATTAAGTTCACTGGCAACATTGAGTATGATGTGGATGAGTTCAACATTGATCCTATCAATATCACTGATGTTCCTGATTTGATTAATAAGAGCGGCACTAAGCTTGTGCTTGACAATCCACAGCTCTACATAACTCTTAATAATCCTATGTATAAGTATGGTTCTTATATGCAGACAGGATTCAAGATGACTTCTCATCGCGATGAGGATTCTAAAACTATAGAGATTGATAATAAGACTTTCACAACTCCTATTCCTGCAAAGGAAGTGAATGAGTTTGTGCTTTCTCCTAAGATGCCTGAAAGAATCATCAGCGGATACACTGCTCCTGAGCATGTGAAGTTCTCTTCTTTAGGCAGAATTCTCATTACTAATGAAAAGGCTGACGAAAACAACGATAAGGGTGGTATTCCTAATATAATAAATGTGGATGCTGCTAATCCAAAGATGCCTGAGCAGAAAGTGGTTGATTTCGAACTTGACGAAGAATTGGGAACTGTGATAGGCAACTATGATTTCTATGCTCCTTTGCAGCTTACTGAAGAATCGCAGATTGTTTATACTGACACCGTAGATGGATGGAACGATGAGGATGTGGATTGCATCACTATCAAAAAGCTTGTAGTAAACTTTGATGCTACAACTGAAGTGCCTTTCGACATTAAGATAACTGCACTTCCTATCAACATTAATGGCAAAGTCATTGAAGGCGTTACTTCAACATGGGCTACTGTTGGGGTAGGAGCAGTGAAGCAACCTGCTGAGGTAATTATTGAAGGCAATATCACTCATCTTGACGGAATTATGGTGAAAGCCGTAATGAATCAGAAGGGTAATGAAACTCTTGCTCCGCAAATGAAGATTTGGATGGATAACTTCAAAGCAAAGATTAACGGATATTACGAAAAAGAATTGTAGTAATTGAATAAAGAATGAGAAATGCTTTTTATAAGAAAATAATCTCTCATAAAAAGTTAACCCCACAAACTTAATAACTTAAGAAATCAATATGAAAAATATAAAAACAATTATAGCAGTTTCAGTTGCTGCAATGGTTTCATCAGCTACAATGGCTCAAAACCTTAATTCTGCTTACTTTGCTGATGGTCACCTCTATCGTCATGAATCAAATCCTGCTTTTGGCAATGAGAACAATTACATTGCTATGCCAGGCATTGGTAATCTTAGTGTAAATATGGGAAGCAACATAGGTGTTGATAATATTTTCTACAATGTGAATGGACGCACCGTAACTTTCCTCCATCCAAGCGTGAGTACAAGCGAGTTCCTTTCAGGAGTAAATAATAAGAATAGAATAAACGAAAGTGGAAAGCTTCAGATTCTTGGCACAGGATTCAAGGGAATGAAAGGATATAATACCATTGAAATAAATGTGAGAGAAAATGTGGGATTGATTGTGCCTGGATCTATTCTTAGACTTGCTAAGGAAGGACCTCAAAACAAAACTTATGACATAAGTGACTTCAATGCCCATGCTGATGCTTACACTGAATTAGCATTAGGACACAGCCATCAAATCAATGACAATCTTCGCATTGGTGCCAAATTCAAGATGCTTTTCGGTTTGGCTAATGTAGATGCTAACTTCAATAAAGCTCAACTCACACTCAATGAGAATGGCTACACTGGTATTGTAAATGCCGAAGTGCAATCAAGCATAAAAGGCTTAAAATACGAACAGAAGAAAAAAATGCGTGGAGCTGATGGACATGAAACTGAGCATGAATATGTTAGCGATATTGATGTAGATGGATTTGGATTGAATGGTTTCGGTCTTGCTGTTGACCTTGGAGCTGAATATAAACTTGACAATAATTGGAAGTTCTCTGCTGCATTGCTCGATTTAGGCTTCATCAACTATAGCAATAATATGGTAGCTTCTACTCGTGGAGATCAAACTATCAACACTAACGATTATATCTTCAACATGGACGATGAAGCTGAGCATTCTTTCGAAAATGAAGGTGACCGTCTTGGCGAAGGACTTGCTAATCTCTATGAACTTCATGATATGGGAGATAAAGGAAGCAGAAGCAAAGGACTTGCAGCTACAATGAATCTTGGTGTTCAATACACTCCCGACTTCTACGATAAGCTTTCGTTTGGTCTTCTCAACAGCACTCGCATGGCTGGAAAATACAGTTGGACAGAATTCCGTGTAAGCGCTAATGTTGCTCCAAGCAAAATATTCACAGCAAGTGCTAATGTAGCAGCAGGAACATACGGCGCAAGCTTCGGATGGTTGCTCGACTTCCATCCAAAAGGTTTCAATCTTTTCCTCGGAATGGATCACACTCTTGGAAAGCTTGCTAAGCAAGGCATTCCTCTCTCTGGCAATGGTGGAGTAAGCCTCGGTATGAACTTCCCATTCTAATAATTATTAAACTTACTATTAGTTATCAACACACTGTTAATAACTTTAAACTATCTAAATAACAATATATTATCTACTATGAGCGACGGAAATTTCAACAGGCAACTGCTTCCTAAAACAGAACTTTCATCAGGTCTCCGTGCTGGAAAAGCTCAAATGAGAATGAAAGCTGAGAAAGCATTTGATGAAATACTCAATACTTATCTTTCTTCACATTCTGAAGAAGAAAAAGCTGAGATGAAAAGCAAATTTCTTGAAATGCTTAGATAATAAAACTTATAGAAATATATAGTTGTTAATAAGATTGTTGATAACTACTCAATAAG
>JAGHVC010000045.1 GCA_018064505.1 Candidatus Minthosoma caballi
GTGTTTTTCATAGTATTAGATTTAAGGTTAACAAGGTTGGGATGCAGCGGCATCCCTTTTTTTGTGCCTTTTTTGCAATATTTTGGGGGCTTTTAACCCCCAAAAATCATACTATCGAGCACTCTCCACAACAATCTCTGCTGACTCTAATCCGTCGCTTGTTGCAGTGAGTTTTGAAGTTCCATCACTACCTGTATTCTGCAAAACAACGAGGCATTTTCCATAGAATGCCTTGCGCTTATTGTCCTTGAATCGCTCCAAAGAAATTGGAGAGCCATTATCTACGCCTGCAATAGCGGTGCTGACATCAAGCTCGAATTTTATAAGATTCTCTGCATTAGGACAAAGGTTTCCGTCTTTGTCAACCACCTCAACAGTTATATAAGCAAGATCTCTGCCATCTGCCTTAATAGATGCTTTATCTGCAGTGAGCCTAATCTTTGCAGGAGCTCCAGCAGTCTTAATAGATTGCTCACGCACAGCATTGCCATCTTTGTAAGCAACAATCTTTACTTCGCCCGGCTGATACTTCACATTCCACACCACATGCAGCTTATCCTCTGTCTTTGAGCGCTTGCCCTGCGAGACTCCATTCACAAAAAGCTCCACCTCATCAGCATTGTTGTAGTATGCCCACATGTCAATGTCCTGACCTGGCTGCCAGTTCCAATGAGGGAAAAGATGAAGCACATCACGGTCTGTAAGCTCTGACTGGTAGAGATAATAAACATCCTTAGGGAAACCAGCTAAGTCTATGATTCCGAAGTAGCTGGAACGAGCTGGCCAGCCGTATGGCGTTGGCTCGCCTATGTAGTCAAATCCTGTCCAGATGTACTGTCCTGCAATCCAAGGATACTTCTTCATGACGATCAAGTTCTCTTCGTGAGTATTGCTCCAAGGAGCGTGGCAATTATCATAGCTTGAACAAGAGAAAGAAGGATCGTAGAAAGGCTTGTCCCAACGCTCTGGCCATACAAACATCTCGCTTGACGGCATGCGGTAGTAGCCACGAGTCTGGAGAGCCGACACGCTCTCTGTGATGATGAAAGGCATGCCTGGGAAGTTCTTTGGCACATCAGGAATATTCTGATTGTGATAGTTGAAGCCAATGATGTCGAGCGCACCCGAAGCAAAGAGGTGGTTGTTTGGATTTGGCTCATTACACCCTGCAGTGACAGGGCGAGTGCTGTCGAGGTTGCGAACGAAATCTGCAAGCTTCTTAGTCAGCAAAGAGTTGACAGACATTTCCTCGCCCTCAGAAGCAAGCATATCGGCAGAATGTCCAAAGTTGAGAATGAGATTTGCTTCTTCAAGCGAAAGAGTGTCAGCACTTGCATCACTCCATTGCTCAAGCACTTCATTGCCAATGCTCCACATCACAATAGACGGGTGGTTGCGGTCGCGAACTATGAAATCGTGCAAGTCGCGCTCATGCCACTCATTGAAGTAACGCGCATAGTCGTGCGGAGTCTTCTTCTTGCGCCACATGTCAAACGCCTCGTCCATAACGATGAATCCATACTCGTCGCAGAGGTCAAGAAGCTCTGGTGCTGGTGGATTGTGAGAGCAGCGTATGCCATTGATACCCATTTCCTTGAGTATGGTGAGCTGGCGACGCAAAGCAGTTGTGTTTACTGCAGCGCCAAGGCATCCGAGGTCGTGGTGGTTGCACACGCCCTGAATCTGCATTGGCTTGCCATTAAGCTTGAATCCTTTGTCAGTAAACTCAAAATCACGAATGCCAATGCGAGTATCATAGCGCTCAATCACCTTGAGCGACTTGTCAAAAATCTTTGTCTGAACAGTGTAAAGAGCAGGAGAGCTTGTGTCCCAATACTGCGGATTGAGCACTGGGAGGTCGGCTGTGCTAAGCACTGTCTCGCCAGCTTTTGCCGACATCTCCAATCGAGGCGTGTTTGCAACTACATGACCTTGAGGGTCTTTAACCTCATGAGAAACAAGGAATTTAGTGCTGCCTCCGTCGTTCTGAATATTTGCTTCAATATGAACAGCTGCACGAACATCATTGATGCGCTTGCTTATGATGTAAGTGCCATCCTTAGCCACATGAACATTAGAAGTGGCTGTGAGCCACACATTTCGGTAGATGCCGCAACCCGAATACCAGCGGCTGTTTGGCTGCTCTTGATTGTCAACCCTCACTGCAATAGTGTTGATGTCGCCATCAAGATAGTCAGTGATGTCATACCCAAACGAGATGTAGCCGTAAGGACGGGTGCCAAGCTCCTTGCCATTCACATAAACAGTAGCGTTCATGTAAACGCCATCAAAATCAATACGAATGCGCTTTCCTTTCTCTTCCTTGTTGAGCATGAAGGTCTTACGATACCATCCAATGCCGCCAGGGAGAGCGCCACCGCCTGTGCCTGATGGATTATCCTTGCTGAAATCGCCCTCAATAGCCCAATCGTGAGGCAGGTTGAGAGTTCTCCATTCTCCATCATTGAACTTAGCTGCCGATGCACCCTTTACATCTCCAAGCTGAAATTTCCATCCTTCGGTGAAAAGACGGCGCGACTCTGACTGCGCATTTGAGATGATGGCACAGACAAAGAATGCGAGTAAAAGGAAAAGTTTCTTCATATCTATGATGTTTATGGGAGTTGGTATGAGTTGCGCCAGCTCCCTATTTAGAGCTTAAAAACACAGAGTTCTCAGAGTACTCAGAGTACTCAGAGTTTTAGATTTGGATTAAACGATTACTCTGAGGCCTCTGAGAACTCTGAGTTTAATATATTATAAGTTGTTTCTTAATAAGTTGTTTATTACGAGTTACTTAATATCAGAAACGCTCAATGATTTCAAGGCACATGCGACTGTTGTGATATGGGCACTTCCAGAACCCAGCCTTGTCATCCTTGCGGTTTATATTGCGCTGCGGGTCGCGGCTCCAGAACCACTCACCGCCCTCATTGTCAATGAGATTGTCCTTGATGTATTGCCAGCAATTGAGAGCCTTCTCTGCTGCTGAAGCATCGCCAAAGTGCTGATAGATGTTGGCAAAACCTACAACATTCTCAGCCTGCACCCACCAATGGCGGTCGGTGTCCACATGGCCTGTGTCGAGATTAGCCTCATGAATCATGGAGCCATCATCATTGAGGCCCTTCTCCGAAGCCTTTGCCACAAGCTGCACAATAGGCTCCACCTTCTCAAGCACCTCTTTGTCGCCAAGCACGAGAGCAGCCTCATGCATCAGCCAAGAGCATTCAATGTCGTGGCCATAGCTCTCAAGTTGCCCTGCGCCTCGTGTCCAGTCGTTCTCGAAGAACAAGTCGAGATGATGCGTTTCTGGATTGAGAATCCTATCTGTGAAGATAGAAATGAGGTTGCGAAGCGACTTCTCCACTTGCGCTTTCTCCTCTGCATAAGCTTCGCCAATCACTCCCTTAGCTTCAAGTTCATTGAAGCAGCGATAGAGATTTGCGTATGGCTCAATGATGTGAAGATGAGTGTTTTGCGACTTAGGGTAGTTCTCGTCGAGCTCAGAAAGACGCATGTCGGCAATCTCGCCCCAAGTGCGAGTGCAAGCCTCGATGTAGCCATTATTCACTGTGTCGAGCGAGTGCTCCTCAATGTCATGATAAAGCTGAATGGCGTAGCGGAGCGCTTCCTTGTCGCCCGTGGCGCGAGCATACTCCGAAAGTCCGTAGATAGTAAATCCAAGAGCATAAAACTGCTTCTTTGTATCCACAGGATTGCCAAGATAGTCAAGTTCCCAGTATGTGCCACCATGCTCCTTGTCGATGAAATGCTCAAGGATGTAGTCTTTGGCACGAGTGGCAGCAGCAAGATATTCAGGCTTGCCCACCACCCTATACGCAGCAGAGAATGACCAAAGGATTCGCGCATTGAGAATGCCGCCTTTGTTGGCAGTCTTCACCAATGTGCCATCGCCGCGCATCTGTCCGTAGAAGCCGCGGTTCTCTGTGTCCTGCATATTTTCTAACCAAAATGCAAGGATGTTGTTTTCCAACACCTCTTGCATTTCTTGTTTCATTATTTTAAAAGATGAGTTCATTCGTTTGTTGATATTAAGAAGGTAAGCTAAACAAGTTTATTTGTAACATGTTTTTTGTAAAGATTTTTGTTTAGATGTCGAGCCCATAGGGCGATCCTCAACAAATCGTTCAAAAAAGCGAAGAATTTGAGCGTATTTTAGTAAGGATGTTAGTATAAGATTTTATAATCCAAAACAAAATCTAAAACATAGCACATTTGCTAACTCCTGCACCTGCTTAACTCCCTGTTGTTTCCCTCAAAAACCTTATTTCTTAAGTGGGAAGAAGTATGCCAAGACGCCCATAATCAATGCAATGCCTGCAGGGAAGAGTGAGAAGAGCGACCAGATCATTGAGAGCACAGAGTCAGTGACAGAATTTGGATCGATGACAGAGTTGCCCATTTCGTCAGTAATCATGTTAGCGCCAGCCAATCCGAGAAGCATTGCGATGAGCGAGCCAGAGATTGCGCCGCCAAGCTTCTGCGACATTGTGCCTGAAGAGAAAATGAGACCTGTTGATGAAGATCCGTTCTTCTGTGTTGCATAGTCGGCAACATCGGCATACATAGACCAAAGAAGCGGAGAATACAAGCCTACTCCCACAGATGTGAGAATCACGAGAGCAATCATCACCCAAATGCATGAAGGATCCATTGGCACGAAGAAGAAGCCTACTGAAAGCACGAAGCAGATGATAGAAGAATAAACAAATGCCATGCGCTTTGAGCCTACCCACTCTGTGAACTTTGGCGATACGCCACCGAAGATCATGCAAGTCACCTCGCCGAATGCCATGAACACTGTGTAGTTGATGATGAAGCCTTCCATAGTCACATCACCCTTCAGACAGTACTCAAACATGTAGCTGGCAACAGCGTAGCGGAAGCCATTGAAGAAGTTTGTGCAGATGCCAATGAATGTGATGTAGATCCAAGGCTTATTTCTGAAAAGGTCGATGAACTGCTTGAAAGAGAACTTTTCTGCACGAGCTGGCTTGAGGCGCTCCTTTGTGAGAAGGCCGCAAGTGAGTGTCCAGAGAGCTGCAAGCAAGCCGAAGCCTGCGCCGAGCACTGCATACTGATGCTGGTCAGAGCCGCCCACCATCTTCTGAAGATAAGGGAAGAAGAACAGAGTGACGAAGCCCATTGCATAAGCACCTACCATGCGGTAAGAAGAGAACTGATTCTTTGCATTGTCATCGTCTGTCATCACGCCGAGCAACGAGCCGTAAGGCACATTCACCATTGTGTAAACAGCCATCATGAGCAGATACAAAGTGTAGGCATAGATTCGCTTGCCGTCAGGTCCAAGGTCGGGAGTGAAGAGAAGCATTGCGAAAATGATGCCGTAAGGTATTGAGCCGAAAATCAGCCAAGGGCGGTATGTGCCCCAGCGGCTTCGAGTGCGGTCAGCCAAGGAACCCATGAGAGGGTCAGTCACCACATCAAACATACGAGCGATGAGCATGAGCGCAGCAGTGTCTGCCAGCGACAAACCAAAAACATTGGTGAAAAAGAATGGGAAGGCAATAGACATAATCTTCCATGTAATGCCACCCGCTGCTGCATCACCAAGAGCATAACCGATTTTTTCTTTTAGTGTAACCATGATTGTTATTTATCAAGAATTAGAAATTTAGAACTTAGGTTTTCATCGTATCAGTTTGTGCCTATCACAAACTTGAATACAAAGATACACAATTCTTATGAATTATGACGAAAAACCAGTTCTAAATCTCTAATTCGATTCTGAAAATAGAATAATTACTTAAGGTTTTCCTTATTTTTTGCAACAAGCTTCTTGATTGTCTCCACAGAAGCAGCAGTTGTGTAGCCGTCCTCAGGAGTGTTCATGCAGTAGTCGATGAGCTTGCCGATAGTCGATTCAGCCACATGCATGCGAGTGTCGGAAGAAGCATAATAGATGAGCACGCGGTCGTCGAGGTCATGCATTGGCTCAAAGCCCGACGCGTCGGCCTTGCCGCCATCTGCAATCCAGCCATTGGCAAATGTCACATTCATCACATCACCGATGTACTCGCCACCCTGAGGCACAATGAAGTATCCTCCTGGCTGAGCAATCACCTTTGTTGGATCTTCAAGCGCAGTCATATACATGTACAGCACATAGCGCAATCCGCTTGCACATCCGCGCACGCCGTGAGCCAGATGCAGCCATCCCTTAGGGGTCTTAAACGGATGAGGACCCTCGCCGTTCTTCACCTCCATGATGGTGTGATAGCGGCGGGCATTGATGATTTTTTCAGATGTAACTTCCGCATTTTCAATATCATCCACAAGTCCCCAGCCGATGCCGCCGCCTGAGCCTGTGTCGATGAATCCATCCTGCGGACGAGTGTAGAACGCATAATGGCGTTTGCCATTTGACGATTTGCCATTCACAATTTTTCCTTGTTCATCTGTGTAAATGAACTCTGGGTGAAGCACCACATTGCGCTGCTGGCTGTTGCTCTTCAGGTCAGGCAAACGATACCAGGTCTTCAGGTCTTTTGTGCGTGCAATGCCTGCAGTTGCTGTTGCTGCCGAGAGGTCGCCCGGCTGGCTGTCGTCGTGGCGCTCAGCACAGAACACGCCGTAGATCCAGCCATCCTCATGAGCTGTGATGCGCATGTCGTAAACATTGGTTGCAGGAATGATGTCCTCTGGCATAGTGATTGGCTCGTCCCAGAAGCGGAAATTGTCAATGCCGTTTGGCGATTCTGCCACAGCAAAGAACGACTTTCTGTCAGCTCCTTCGGTGCGTACGATGAGCAGGTACTTGCCGTTCCACTTGATGGCTCCGCTGTTGAGCGCAGCATTCATCATGATGCGCTGCATGAGGTAAGGGTTGTCCTTCTCGTTGAAGTCGTAGCGCCACTCCAGCGGAGTGTGCTCAGCAGTCACAATAGGATTCTTGTAGCGATCATAGATGCCGTTGCCCCACTCTTCTTTCTCATTAGGGCGAGCGAGGAGTTCCTCGTGATGAGCACGAAGTGCCTCGATTTTTGCTTTATACTCCGGTGTCATATCTGTTTTTTCTATTTGCGAAATTATTAACTTCTAAAATCAAGCGATACTTGATTCTTATTTTACCTTCTTAATCTCGTTGAGGAAAAGCGTGTTCTTTGCCTTGTAGAGCTTCAAGAAATCATCGGCAGTGCCGAGCTCCTTAGCTGCTCCGAAGTGCTCTGCTGGCCAGTTGCGCCAAGGCAAGAAGTAGCACACAGGATACTTGTCCATGATAGGCTTCAGCACTCTTGTCCACCAAGTGGCATCTGGCGAGTTCTGGTAGCCGCACTCAGTGAGCGCAAGGAGCAAGCCATGCTGACTTGCATACTCTGTCATGAAAGCCAAGTCGGCATCCAAGCCCTTCTTGAAGTCCTCCTCTGTTCCCCACTGATAGGCGTCTTCTCCGAGAATGTCAACACGCTCGTCGCCAGGCCAGCGCTCAAGGAACTCAGCCAGAGTGTGCGTGCCCTGCAGATTAGGCGAGTTGCTCCACACGATTGAGCCTGGCAGCTTCTCGTTCATATAGTCTTGAGTCATGTTCCACAAGTCCTTATACTGCTGAGCTGAGCAGTTGTCCTTACCCCACCAGAACCAGGCGCCATTATACTCATGCCATGGGCGGAAAATTACTGGCACAGGATTGCCCTTCTCATCTTTGAGAGTGAGCATAAAGTCAGCAACGCGCTTCAGCCAGAGCTGGAACTTGTCGTAGCATTTGCCACCGCGAAGAATGGAGGCAACCGTTGATTTCGGATTGTCAATCTGAGCCACGAGGTCGCTTCTGCCAACGCCATTCAGAGCAGCAACAGCAGCGTCGTATGCCTTCACATCGCTCTCAATCCAAGCAGTAGTGCCGAGCAGCGGGTTGCGTGGATGCCAAGAGATAGTGATGATGCCGCCTCGCTTGTGGTGAGCAATGATCTCGTCGTGGATACGGATGAAAGGCACGCTGTCAAGGTTTTTCGCATCACCCATCTCAATGCCTCCGAGGTCAAATCCCATCACTCCAGGGAAATCGCCAGTCAGCTCCTTCGTGTCTGAGCGATTCATCTCCCACTGCCAAGAGATGCCGTAGAAAGGATCATCTTGATGTCCGTACATGTAGCCATGCTTCTGCAGTTTCTGCATGCGCTGCACAAGCTGCTGAGCAGGCGTGATCTTTGCTGCGAAACAAGAGATAACTGCCATCATGCAAATTAATAACAATGATTTTCTTTTCATAATTATATATAAATTCATTAATTTCAATGCAAAGTTATCATAAATCTAAATATTACTCTTTGCATTTTTTATCCAAAAATGTACACTTTCAATTTTCAGGAAGATTAGTGTGTAAGGCTAGCGCTTTTAATTTGGTAACTATATAGAACTTGACCCGTGAATATAAAAATTGCATATTATGCATTATAGTGTATAAATATACATGTCAAAAAAAATCTCAGATTACATAATAGTAGTCTGATATTTTTGTTTTACCATTAGAATTGAAATGAAATCAAGAAAGTTGTATTATTCTTATTCTTCCTCTCTAGGGATTAGGGAATATAGCAATTGCTGTCTTATATCTGCCGAGATTATAGCATTGTGTATATCTCCGTTTAATGCATCCGCATAGAAATGTGTTGCATTATTAAGTTCTATTGACCATATGTAATTAAATGCTGCCATTCCATTGTATGCCCATATTGTTACCCTGTTTACTAATTCTTTTAACAACTGCGGTTCATTGGATGCATTACAGCAAAAGATTTGAAGAATCTCAACACCATTTTCTCTTGTGTAGACTTCTTGTTCTATTGTATATGCATCTGGTATTGAATTGTTCCTTAATAGTACAAATCCCATCAACTCTTGTTCTTCATCAAGGAGAATAAATGACAAATCTTTGTCATAATTGCAATAATATTTTCCATTTATATACTTGGCAAAATCAATAAGCCTTTCCTCGCTAATGTCCTTAAATGATACTATTTCCATAATTTTATTATTTTTTTTACAAAGATAATGTGTATCTTCTGAATACCCAATATTTATATAAAAAAATTATGATTGATTTTAATAGCGCAATATCAATAATTCGAGATAATAATGGTTTTGAAGCCAATGAACATGACTCGTCTTATTATCGAGTTTACACGGTTGCTAATCAGCGACCGTTACAAATTAGAATATCAAACCACGGTACACATCTGTGGACTTGGGATGAAAAAGCAGAATATGTACCACATCTTGGTTATAATATAAGCATTGTCTTTATGTCTTCTTCAAAAGGATACAGCGATAGTAATACTGCCGTTAATATGGGTATATTCAAGAAAGACGCAAATGGACAGAAGATAAAGACAGGAATAAAACCTAATTTTGAGGTTATTCAATATGTCTATGATTGTGACTTGCTAACACCAAATAATGTAGCAAGAATAAACCAATTTATTCAGCAAATACCGAGACTTAAGAAATTCATAGACCCAATGAAGACGAACCCACAGAAGCACGCTAAGGTTTACAGGCTAACGCCAAATAATGCT
>JAGHVC010000076.1 GCA_018064505.1 Candidatus Minthosoma caballi
CCTTGGTAGCATGGTCACTCGTAAACTTCGTGAACTAACTGCAGAAGACATTGCTAAGATAGCAGACACATTCGAGGCGTTCCAGAACGGAACGCTTGAAGACGAAAAGGGCTTCTGTGCTGTTGTCTCAACAGAAGACATCGCAAAGCAGGACTATGTTCTCACTCCTGGTCGCTATGTTGGTATTGCAGAGGTAGAGGAAGATGGCGAGCCATTTGATGAGAAGGTTGCAAGACTTTCGGGCGAGCTTCACGACTTGTTTGAGAAGAGCCATCAACAGGAGGAAGAGATAAGAGTGCAGTTGAGTAGTATTGGCATTGAGATTTAGTGGAGGGTTAGGTATGGAGCTTATAATAGCAATAATAGGCACTATTGCATCTGTAATCGCAGCATATTTTGTTGTAAGAAACGATAAAGCATTTATCAAGAGGCGCATACGCAAGAAAGAGCAGAAGATTGATAAGATTAAGTTTCAAAAGGAACTTAAATATCATAATAAGTTCTTGACACATGTAACTACTGAGGATGAAAAAATCAGTAAGTTAAAGCAGGAAATTGCAGATTTGGAGGATAGGTTATGATGGAGTGGAAAGAATGCACAATAGGAGATTTAGGGAAGATAGTAACAGGTAAGACACCTAAGACATCTATCCCCGAAAATTATGGTGGAGACATTTCATTTCTTTCTCCATCAGATGACATGTCTAATAAAACCGCGCCCTTAACTGCCAAAACAATAACAGAATTTGGATTAAAAGAAGTAAAGAACAGTTTGCTTCCTAAAAATTCAATTTGCGTGAGTTGTATAGGTTCTGATTTGGGGAAGGTCGTGTTGACGGACAGACCTATTGTAACAAATCAGCAGATAAATAGTATAATCACAAATGAAGATGTTGATGCTGATTATGTCTATTATTTGATGACTATAGTGGGCAAAGAATTAAATTTTATCAGTAAGACTTCAACGGCTGTACCAATTGTAAACAAATCTACATTTTCAAATTGGGATATTAAAATTCCAAAAGAAAAAACTGACCAACATCGCATCGCCTCCATCCTCTCCTCTCTCGACTCCAAAATTGAGACGAACAACAAAATCAATGCTAAGTTAGAAGAAATGGCACAAGTTCTCTTCAAGTCTTGGTTAGAACAATGTTCTGATGAGATATTGATAAAAGACTTAGCCGACAACATTAATGATACACAGAAATGCAATGCGGGAAAAGTTGTGTTAATAAACAGTAGTGATGTCACAGAAGGAAACTTTGAACATCACATATTATCTGACAATAACAATCTTAAAGGACATTTTAAGAGGAGATTCAAGAAAGGTGATATTTTGTATTCACAAGTGCGTCCGAGAAATAGGCATTGGGGATATTGTCAATTTGATCCGAATAACTATCTTGCTTCAACTCAGTTGATGATAATAAGAAATAAGCCTGAAATGATTTCAAGTTCTCTTCTTTACCAATATATTATTTGGGATAAGGTTTGGCTTGAATTCACAAATAAAACAGAAACTCGCTCTGGCACTTTCCCTCAAGGTAATTTTGAAGACCTTTCTGCAACTAAAGTTCCATACGGTGCTGATAGGCAAAAAATAACGACCCAACTTGATGCTATTCGAGATAAGATATATAACTATAATGAAGAAAACCTTCGTCTCTCCCAACTCCGTGACACACTTCTTCCAAAGTTGATGAATGGAGAAATAGAAATATAAACTTTAAAAAATATCTCTGAAATGAAAAAATTATTTTTTGTAGCGCTTAGTGCACTTGTGCTTGTATCATGTGGCGGTTCAAGTTCTTCAAATGGTAGCTATTACAGCAGTAATAATGATGACGACGATTACTATGAAGAAGAAACATTTGACATAACTCAATGTCCCAATTGTCATGGTAACATATATATTCAATGTAGTAGTTGTGAAGGCTCTGCATTTGTAACCGTGTATAATGGGTATGGCTATGATACGAAAATGTGCGTTAGTTGCAATGGCAACGGTACCGTTTTATGTGGTCAATGTGAAGGCAATGGATATATTGAACATAAATCAAGTAATGTGTCGTTCAAAAGCCATTCATTTGTAAAAACCACAGCAGAATGCGAAAAATGTAATTGTTCTGGTTATAAAGGAATAAAACACAGTAATGGTACATACGAAGGATATTGTTCGAATACAGATGGGCATGGATTCACATGTAGACACTCTCCAGAAAAACATGGCCTGCGTAAGTATTAAAAACATTTTGTAAAAAATCATGTAATCATGTCCACACTAAACTTCACAGAAGACTCATACGAGCAAACGCTGATAGCCCTGTTCCAAGAGATGGGGTATCAGTATCGCTGTGGGTACGACATTGAGCGCGCTGACTACAGGAATCCTCTGTATGAGGAGTATCTGGAGGGTGCTCTGAGTCGCATCAACAAGGGCGTGTCCTCGTATGGAATAAACGAACTGCTGAAAGCCATAAGGCAGATTGAGGGAACAAATCTCTTGCAACAGAACGAGGTGTTCATGAAGTATCTGCAAGACGGTGTGCCTGTGGAGGATAGAAGCCCCCTAACCCCCAAAGGGGGCAGCCATTCGGAATATGAATACAGGAATGTGCTGTGCAAGTTGGTTGACTTTGAGAATGTGGAGAACAACACATTCCATGTGGTTAACCAGTGGACTGTGGAGGAATATGAGAAGAAGCGTCCCGACATCGTGGTGTTCGTGAATGGCTTGCCACTCGTGGTTATAGAGCTGAAATCGCCATCGAACGAGAGCGTGGGCGAGGATGATGCTTTCAACCAGATAAAGAAATATCAAAAGGCTATCCCTTGCTTGTTCACATACAACTGCTTCAATGTAATCTCTGACATGCTGACCACTCGTGTGGGAACGCTGACAGCAAGCAAGGAGAGATACATGGAGTGGAAGACAAAGGATGGAAGCTATGAGTCAACTGCCATTGCTGACTATCGCACTTTCTTCGAGGGCATCTTCAAGAAAGAGCGTTTCATCGACATGATTCACAACTTCATCTGCTTTGACAAGTGGGAGGGAAGGACAGGAAAGATTCTTGCTGGCTATCATCAATACTTCGCTGTGAACAAGGCTTTGCAGAGGGCTATTCGCGCTGTGGAGAGCGACGGAAGGATTGGTGTGTTCTGGCACACTCAGGGAAGCGGAAAGAGTCTCAGCATGGTGTTCTTTGCCCATCTGCTGGTGAAGCATTTCCCAGGCGTGACAATCCTTGTTGTGACAGATAGAAAGGACTTGGACCAGCAGCTGTTTGGTCAGTTTGCAAGATGCAAGGACTTTGTGCGACTGAACCCTACGAATGTGCAGAGTAAAGATGACTTGATTGCACAACTGAAGGACAGACAGGCTGGAGGTGTGATTTTCACTACCTTGCAGAAGTTCAACGACTATGACGAACCTCTTTCAACGAGAAAGAACATCATCGTGATGACGGATGAGGCACATCGCTCGCAGTATGGCGAAGAGGTGTGGGACAGCAAGCAGGAGAAGATGAAGAAGGGCTTGGCGCTGAAGATGCGTGAGGCTCTGCCTAATGCAAGCTTCATCGGATTCACAGGCACTCCTATCTCAACGAAGGATAAGGACACAACGGAGGTGTTCGGTGACTACATCGACATCTACGACATGACGCAGAGCGTGGAGGATGGTGCTACTCGACCTGTCTTCTACGAGAGTAGAGTGATAAAGCTGAACCTCGAAAAGGACAAGCTGGACGAACTGGACAAGGAGTTTGACGCACTGGTGGAAGTGGGAGCAACAGACGAGCAGGTGGAGCACACAAAGAAGGACATGAGCCGTCTGGAGGCTGTGCTGAGTGCTGATGAGACTATTGACTCGCTGGTGCGTGACATTGTGAAGCACTATGAGGAGAACAGAGCCAACGAACTGACAGGAAAGGCAATGATTGTGGCTCTGACTCGTGGTGTGGGAATAAAGATATACAAGAAGATTCTTGAGCTTCGCCCAGAGTGGACAGAGAAGGTGAAGGTGGTGATGACAGGCTCGAACAAAGACCCTGAGGAATGGCACGACATTGTGGGCAACGAGGCTTACAGGAAGGAGCTTGCAAGGAAGTTCAAGGATGACAATGACGAGATGAAGATTGCCATCGTGAGGGATATGTGGCTCACTGGCTTTGATGTTCCGAGCATGGCTACGATGTATGTGTATAAGGCGATGAGTGGTCACAATCTGATGCAGGCAATAGCGAGAGTGAATCGAGTGTTCCCTGAGAAGGAGGGTGGATTGATTGTCGATTACATTGGCATTGCTCAGGCATTGAAGAATGCGATGAACGACTACACTCAGCGAGATAAGAAGCGATTCGGTGACCCTGACATTGCCAAGACTGCCTTGCTGAAGTTCAAAGAGGAACTGGACATTTGCCGAGACCAGATACATGGATTCGTGTATAAGGATTTCCTGTATGGTGAAGATGCGAGAAGGGCTGAGGTGCTGACGGATGCTCTCAACTTCATGATTCACCCAAGGATGGAGTCGAAGAGAAAGGACTTGGTAAAGCACGCTCAGTTGCTGAGAAACGCTGTGACTCTGTGCCGAAGCATGCTAACAGTGGACGAGAAGCATGAGGTGGCTTTCTTTGACGCATTGAAGGTGATGCTCATACGCTTCGACAATGCTAACCCGAACAAGATTTCGAAGCGTAAGATAAACGAGCGCATCAATGAGCTGCTGAAAGCGAGCATCAAGAGCGAAGGGGTGATAAACCTTTTCGGAGATGACAAGACGGAGTTCTCGCTGTTCGATGAGAAGTTCATGGATGAGGTGTCGAAGATGAAGCAGAAGAACATTGCCATAGAGTTGCTGAAGAATCTCTTGAAGGACAAGCTGAGGGCTTTCAAGCGCACGAATGTGGTGCAGAGCAACAAGTTCTCGGATTTGCTCAACGAGTCGCTGAACCGATACATAAAGGGCATGCTGACTAACGAGGAAGTGATTCAGGAACTGCTCGAAATGGCTAAGGCTATCAGGACGCAGGAGGAAGAGGGCAACGCTCTTGGACTCACCACCACAGAGAAAGCGTTCTACGATGCTCTGTGCTTGCCTGAGGCTGTGAAGGACTTCTACGACAACGACCAGCTCGTGGCTCTGACTCGTGAGTTGACTGAGGCGCTTCGCAAGAATCGCACTATTGACTGGAATCATAAGGCAAGCGCAAGGGCGAAGATGAAAGTGCTGGTGAAGCGATTGCTTAAGAAATACAAATACCCACCAGATGGAGCAGATGAGGCGTTGGAAATCGTGATGAGGCAATGCGACCAATGGGCTGATAATGAGGATAACTTCGTGGAAAGCATTGATGGCAAGACCATCGTCTTCAATGGCGATGTTCACATAAATACACTAATCAATAATCAAGGAACTGTAAAGAACTAATAAAGGGGTAAATGAGGCACAATCAAAAAAACGCCCTTAGGTATAGTCTCTTTCTCCTTTTTTCAAAATAGAACATTAGTTCTTTGACATGTTGAAAACGAAAAATAGCATTCATATTTTGGTAGTATCGCTGAGAATGCGTACTTTTGCAACAAATCTGAAAAGATATGGAG
>JAGHVC010000242.1 GCA_018064505.1 Candidatus Minthosoma caballi
GATTTTTGTAATATATGCCTCTCTTTGTCGCATCTTTTGTTTTTATTTTCAGTCATGTAGCCCGCTACACTTATTCAAACTAAAAACAAAATCTGCTTCCAAATAGAGTACATATATTATAAAAATAATTATGAATACCTACTTATCTGAAAAAATCGAATACAAAGGTAGTGTTTTTCCAATAAATATTTGAATAAAACGCCAACTTTTCGTAAGTTTACACTCTTTTTTAACCACTACAGCAAAATAAGGATAATAAATAAAACAACATAGTAATGGAAAAACTGTTTCTTCTCGATGCTTACGCGCTAATATACAGAGCATACTACGGATTCATCAAAAACCCAAGAATCAACAGCAAAGGTGAGAACACCTCGGCTGTGCTTGGATTTGTCAATACCCTGGAAGAAATACTTCAGAAGGAAGCTCCAGAATACATAGGAGTAGCATTCGATCCTCATGGCCCAACATTCCGTCACGAGGCTTTTCCTGCATACAAAGCACAGCGAGAAGAAACGCCAGAAAGCATCCGTTTTGCGGTTCCTATCATCAAAGACATTCTGAAAGCATACCGCATTCCTATCCTTGAAGTGAGCGGATATGAAGCAGACGATGTGATTGGAACATTAGCAAAACAAAGCGAATCCATCGAAGGAATTGAAACATTTATGATGACTCCTGACAAGGACTACGGACAACTTGTTGCAGGTAATGTGAAGATTTATAAGCCTCGTCATGACGGTGGATTCGATGTGTTAGGAGAAAAAGAAGTTACTGAGAAGTACGGCATCAGCTCAACTAGCCAGGTGATTGACCTGCTCGGCCTGATGGGCGACTCTGCTGACAATTTCCCAGGTTGCCCTGGCGTAGGTGAGAAGACAGCTGTGAAACTCATAAATGAATTTGGAAGCATAGAGGAGCTTCTTGCCAACACAGACAAACTCAAAGGTGCGCTAAAGAAAAAAGTCGAGGAGAATGTTGAAGACATCAAAATGTCAAAGTTCCTTGCAACAATAAAAACAGATGTGCCTATCACTCTTGATCTTCAAAGCCTCAAGAAAGAAAGTATTGATGAAGAGGCATTAAAAGAAATTTTTGAGCGTCTCGAATTCCGCACATTATTAAAAAGAATATTCGGAGCTGCCGATCCTATAGCTCCCTACCCTGCTCAGAAAAGCAAATCGAAGAACAGCAAGCAAGGCGACCTTTTCAGCGGCGATTTGTTCGGAGGTCCATCAAAACCTGCTCAACCATCGCTTTTTGACGCCCAAAATGAGGCCAATTCTTCGCCTTCCCTTCAAGGAGATTTGTTTTTTGCGAATCTCGCAGACATAAAAAACACCCCTCACACTTACCAACTTGTTGATTCGGAAGAAGAAACAGACAAACTTATTGCAAATTTATTGACTTTTGATTTTGTCTGTTTAGACACAGAAACCACTTCTGTCGATGCAATGCAAGCAAAATTGGTCGGTTTGAGCTTCTCAGTAAAAGAAGGTGAGGCATTTTATGTTCCTATCCCTTCTCATGACGAATGGGAAGGTGAGGAATTTGAAAAAGTGTTAAGATTAGTTAACAAGTTCAAGCCTCTCTACGAAAACGACAAAATACTCAAGATTGGGCAAAACATAAAGTATGACATGATGGTGCTTAGCAATTATGGCATCGAACTGCAAGGGGAGATGTTCGACACAATGATTGCTCACTACATCATCGCGCCAGAGTTGAGACACAACATGGATTACCTGGCAGAAATTTATCTCAACTACAAGACAATCCACATTGATGAACTCATTGGCACCGGTAAAAAGCAGAAATCAATGAGAGACATTGAGCCTGCCGTTGTGTGCGACTATGCAGCAGAGGATGCCGACATCACTCTGAAACTGAAAAATGTGCTTGAAAAAGAATTGCACGAGAAAGGGCTTTATAAACTATTTAGCGAAATAGAAATGCCACTCGTGCCTGTTCTTGCAAGAATGGAACGAAACGGCGCACGCATTGATGAAGCTTCGCTGGCAGAGACATCCAAAATCTTCACAGAGCGAATGAACAGCATTGAGAAAGACATTCGCGAAGTGGCTGGTCAGGAAATCAACATTTCTTCACCAAAGCAAATCGGTGAACTTCTCTTTGACAAACTCAAACTTGACACAAAAGCAAAGAAGACAAAGACGGGACAGTATGTGACAGACGAAGCAACATTGCAGGCATTGAAAAGCAAGAATCCTGTGGTTGAGCAGATACTCGATTACCGTGGCTACAAGAAGCTCCTCAGCACTTATATTGACGCTTTGCCACAGCTCGTCAATCCTCGCACTGGTCATATACATACATCATATAATCAGGCTGTTACGACCACTGGTCGTCTTTCGTCAAGCAATCCTAACATGCAGAACATACCTATTCGTGACGAAAACGGAAAGGAAGTTCGCAAAGCATTTATTCCTGACGAAGGAGAAGAGTTCTTCTCTGCCGATTACAGCCAGATTGAGCTCCGACTCATGGCTCATTTGAGCCAAGACACCAACATGGTAAACGACTTCAACAGCGGCCATGACATTCATCAAGCCACAGCTGCAAAGATATTCAAAGTTGACATAAAAGATGTGACAAGCGATATGCGCCGAAAGGCAAAAACTGCCAATTTCGGCATCATCTACGGCATCAGCGCATTTGGCCTTGCAGAACGAATGGATGTGAGCCGAAGCGAGGCAAAACAACTCATTGATGAGTATTTCATCACTTATCCAGGCGTGAAAGCATATATGGATCAGAGCATTCTCAAGGCGCGTGAAAAAGGCTACACAGAAACACTTTTCGGCCGTCGCTGTCAGTTGCCAGACATCAACTCTCGCAATGCCGTGGTGCGTGGATACGCAGAGCGTAACGCCATCAATTCACCTATCCAGGGCACTGCTGCCGACATAATCAAAGTGGCAATGGTAAACATCGACCGCAAGATTCGTCAGCAAGGCCTCCGTTCAAAGATGATTCTGCAAGTGCATGATGAACTCAACTTCTCTGTTGTTCCTGAAGAAAAGGAACAGCTTCAGCAACTGGTTATCAGTGAGATGGAGAATGCCGTAAAGCTCTCAGTGCCATTGTTTGCCGATTGCGGATGGGGTGTAAATTGGTTGGAAGCGCATTAAGGGATAAAGGTTAAAGAGACCCCTCCCGGCCTCCTCTGGGAGGGGAGGAGGAGCCATGCGGATGGAGAGGGTAAGGGATAAATATTAAAGATTAAGATGTTTGGGAGAAACCTTTTGCTGCTTTTATTTTTCGTGAGCATTAGTGCATGGTCACAAAATGCCTTCACAGTGATGGAGTACAACTGCGAAAATGCTTTTGACACCATTCACGATGAGGGCAAAAACGACTATGAGTATTGTGCTGACGGTGAGAGGAAATGGAGCAGATGGAAGCTGTTTCAGAAACTTCGCAACATTGGCAAGGTGATTGCTGCTGCAGATGAGAATCGCCCTGTTGATCTTGTTGCTCTATGCGAAGTGGAAAATGACACAGTGCTTACTTACCTCACTCAACGCACCAAACTTGTCAATATGGGCTACAAATACATTATGACAAATTCGGAAGATGAGCGAGGAGTGGATGTTGCCCTACTCTACTCTCCTTTCACATTTCATCCTATAGAAACTCAGCACATTAGGCCTCACCTGCCCAAGCATCCGACTCGCGACATCCTGCGTGTGGCAGGCATCATTGCCAATGGTGACACCGTCGATGCGTATGTAGTACACTTGCCATCAAAACTTGGCGGAGCAGCAGCCATGAAACGCAGCATACAAGTGACCCATCTTTTGAAGGAAAACATAGATTCCATCATCTCCGTTCGCCATCATCCCAACATCATTGCAATGGGAGACTTCAATGCCGAACCAAAATCTCCTCAGCTGAAGCTTCTCACTCGAAAATCACCTCTCACTGATCAATCGAAAAAGCTGAGTCCCGGCACTTACAAATACCAAGGCAACTGGTCAGTCATTGACCACATCATCACCCACACCACTTCTCTTCATCCTTCTGTTTCTCACACCATTACCCTACCATTTCTCGTAGAAACAGACGAAACAAACGGTGGCATAAAACCGCATCGCACCTTCCTTGGCCCTGTGTACAAAGGTGGCACGAGCGACCATCTGCCTATCGTCACAAAGTTCACAATTCAGAAATAAAAAACCTCAAAAGCCTCTGCCCGTCACGCCCTATCGCTTCCGCCTTGCAAGCCATATCGCTTTTGCCCGATAAGCGATAAGGCGTGACAGGCGGAGACTTCCCACCTTCTGCCTTGTATCGCTCAAACAATGCGCCTTGTATCGTCTGTGCCGTATGCCTTGTATCACACGAGACACACAAGGCATAAGTCCACGGAGCTACGCCTTGCGAGCTCACGGAGGTAAAAGGCATACGCCCAAAGAGGTGCAAGGCATGTATTTGTGCCACCGTCCTTCGGACGCTGTCTGACAGAAAGAAAGCGCCAAGCTTCCCTCAAACCATACATTTTCTATTCTTTCCCCAACATTTTACTCCCCAACATCTGCGTTTTCGCCCCATTTCATCCCCAAAACGCAATATTTTCAAGTATTACTGTCCGCTAAAAGTTTTAATAAGAGAAATAAGAAAGGGCTGATTCCATAATTGTGGAGTCAGCCCAAATTGTTACCTTTGTTTCTGCGACAAAAC
>JAGHVC010000188.1 GCA_018064505.1 Candidatus Minthosoma caballi
ATATAATGCAATGCTGACAAGTCGCATGCTATGAAGTTCTATAGGTGTTTTTATATGTTACCTGATGAAATATGGTTTGATTGAAACTGAATTCGGAAAAATAATGCCAAAAACTTTTTGCATGTGAGAAAAAAGGCGTAACTTTGCACTCGATTTTCAATGAGTAGGCAATTCGGCTGATAGAATACCCGCTCGTTGAACAACGCAATTATATTAATTATTCATTTAACATTACATTTAATTATGTATCTCGATTCAGCAAAGAAGGCAGAAATTTTCGCACAGTACGGTGCTTCTGCTACTGACACAGGTTCTTGCGAGAGCCAGATCGCACTCCTTACTTACCGCATTCAGCACCTCACTGAGCATGTTAAGGCTAATCACAAGGATTACTCTACTAACCGCTCACTCGTGAAGCTCGTAGGTCAGCGTCGTCGTTTCCTTTCTTACCTTAAGAAGAAGGACATCGAGCGCTACCGTGCAATTGTTAAGGCTCTCGGTCTCCGTAAGTAATTACTTTTCTTACGGTCTCTTCGAAAGACAAGTAACCGCAGCATTCCTTAGGGAAAGCCGCGGTTTTTTTGTTTTTATTAGCCCTACCTTGCTGTTTTACAGCGGAATGTTACATACGCTGAAATAAATGTTACATTCGTATTTTATAATGTAACGCATTCAAAAGAAGAAGAAATTGCATCGAAAACGAGTTTGTGATAAAAGCAGTAAATTTGCACTTGAAAAATAATTAGCAAATGAAGAAACTTTTATCCATATTGTGTTTGATGTTCTGCATGTCTGCAATGCATGCTGCAGATCAATTTGTGTCTTTTGAGCCAAAAACAGATAATGTGTGTTTGTCTGAAGTGAATGGCAACATTGTATACGACGCAAAAGATTGGAAAGGTGTGAAGATTGCTATTGACAATCTTAAGGTTGACTTGGAGAAAGTTACTGGTCGCAGCAACTATGCTATTACAATTGGTACTATTGGCAAGAGTGCAGCAATCAACAAGGCAATTAAGAAGAACCCAGCAATTGCCAAGGAACTGAAAGGCAAGAACGAGAAATTCATCATTACTTATATAGATGGTGTGGGCTTGGTCATTGCAGGTAGCGATAAGCGAGGCACTATCTATGGCATTTATGAGCTCAGCCAGCAGATTGGAGTTAGCCCTTGGTATTATTGGGCAGATGCTCCAGTTCAGAAGCATTCTACATTATATATAAATAAAGGACTTTATACTGATGGGGAACCAGCAGTGAAGTATCGTGGCATTTTCCTGAATGATGAAGCCCCAGCCCTCACAGGATGGGTGAAGCAGAATTTTGGTGGCTACAACCACGAATTCTATTCACGCGTGTTTGAGCTCGTTCTTCGTCTGAAAGGCAACTTCATGTGGCCAGCTATGTGGGATGCAGCTTTCTATGCTGACGATGAGATCAATATGCAAACTGCTGATGACATGGGTGTGATGATGGGAACAAGTCACCATGAACCTATGGGAAGAGCTCATAAGGAATGGACAAGAGTGAAGGGTCGTGGTGCTTGGAACTACGACACAAACAAGAAGGAGCTTGATGAGTTCTGGCAGAGTGGCGTGGAAAGATTGAAAAACACTGAGGATGTAGTTACTGTTGGCATGCGTGGCAATGGTGATGAGCCAATGGGTGAGAATGTTGATGTAGCTTTGCTTGAGCGCATTGTAAAGAATCAGCGTGAACAGATTGCTGCAGCTACTGGCAAGCCAGCTAAAGAAACTCCGCAGGTGTGGGCATTATACAAGGAGGTGCAGGAATATTACGAGAAGGGAATGAAAGTGCCTGATGATGTGATACTTCTGTTGTGTGATGACAACTGGGGTAATGTGCGCATTCTTCCTGAACTTGACGGTAAAGCACATCCAGAAAGTCCTTGGGCAAAGCGTCATCCTGGTGGCTATGGTATGTATTACCATGTTGACTATGTAGGTGCACCACGCAATTCTAAGTGGATCAATATCTCTCAGGTGCAGAGAATGTGGGAACAACTTCAGCTCACATATACTTATGGAGTGGATAAGTTGTGGATTCTGAATGTAGGCGACCTGAAACCAATGGAATTCCCTATAGATTTCTGGTTCAAGATGGCATGGAATCCTTCACAGTTCAATGCTTCAAACCTGCAAGAATATACAGAGGAATTCTGCCGTCAGCAGTTTGGAAGTGCTTGGGCAGAAGAGATTGCAAGAATCCTGAATCTTCAGGGCAAGTATATCCATCGCCGCACTGCTGAGCAGCTTGACGACCGTACATATAATCTCAGCAATGGTGAGTGGGATGCAAGATTGAGTGAGTATGTTCAGCTTGAGAGCGATGCCCTTGACATTAATGCAATGCTCCCAGAGGAGGCTCATGATGCATATTATCAGTTGGTATTGTATCCTGTTCAGGCAATGGCAAACTTGTATAAAATGTACTATTCTGTTGCAATGAACAAGTATTATGCAGCTCGCAATGACAAGAGGGCTAATGCTTATGCTGACAAGGTGGAAATGTATTTCAAGCGTGATAGCGAACTCTCAAATAAGTATCATAATATAAATAATGGAAAGTGGAATCATTTTGCAAGTCAGGTTCATATTGGATACCGTTCTTGGAATGATCCTCGTGAACAGATTTGTCCAAAAGTGACTCGCATTGATGCGAATGCTCAAAATGTTGCAGACGCTTCTCCTGTTGCGAAGAAAGAGGAAGCAATTGTGATTGAAGCAGATGAGTATGTTAGCGTTACTGCTAATTCTGCATCGGCTGCAAATACCAATAAAGCAACATGGCAGGTGATTCCTGATATGGGAATTTATAAATCAGCAATCGCCCTTTTCCCTTACACGGAAAAGACAGATGGTGCCTATGTTGAGTATGAATTCTCAAAGTTCAATGCAGACAAGGCAGAAGTAACTATCTGCTTTGCAACAACATTCCCATTCAATAGTGGCCGTGGCCAGAAAGTGGAAGTGAGCATTGACGGTGGCGAGAAGAAAGTCATCAACATCAATGAGGCAAGCAAGTATGTAGTTGATGCTTACCATGACATGAACTATGAATGGGAAAAGACAAGAGTGAATAAGCAGAAGCTTTCTCTTCCATTCGTATCAAAGGCAGACGGAAAACATAGAATCAAGATTGCACCGCTTGATCCAGGTGTTGTCATTGAACGAATTGAGATTCGATAACAAGTTTTGAATAGATATAATGATTAGTTAATAAAATAGTTAATAAGTAAGTTTTGATT
>JAGHVC010000243.1 GCA_018064505.1 Candidatus Minthosoma caballi
TGCATATCACTTGCAGCACATGCTCTATTGCACTGAATACTGGATTGGCACACTCTTGCTTGCAAGGGAATTGCACCCCTTAAGTGGTGTGAGTCACACCACATAGGGCGGGCTGAGTCACAACGCATATAGTGGTGTGAGTCACACCGCTTAAAGCGTGTCGAGAGGCTGTCATGCGGAGTGCATTCAACACATGATGAGCACACTAATGGAGCACCGTGTGACATCTGCCTTATGCGTCTCGTTGCGTTTGCCTTGTATGTCACGCACCGTTTACCTTATACGACACGCACCGTATGCCTTGTATGTCACGCTCCGTTTGCCTTGTATGTCACAGAGCATAATATTGCGTTTTTTGAGTTTTAGCAAAAAAAAAAAGAAATTCCGTTGTTTTATGTTGTGAAAACATGTATATTTGCATGAGAAACTGAACTAAGTTAAATTTTGGTTATTTTTTTATTATGAAGAAACTTTTACTTGCTATTCTGCTGATGGTGGGCGCGGTGCCAAGCTTCGCCCTTGATAAGCAGTTTTATGAGCTGGTGCTGTTCCTGAAGGACGGAACAACGGTGACTTACCAGCTGGAAGAGAAGGTCGTAATGACTTTCGAGGAAAAGACCGTAGTGCTTAAAACTGAGGAAATGACTGCCGAGTATGCCCTGGAGGACATCAGCAGCTTCGACCAGAGAGAGGCAGAGGTGCCTCAGGCTGTGGAGAATGTGACTGCTGCCAATGTGAAAGGCGATGTGGTGATCTACGACATGAACGGACGCCTCGTTCGCCGCATTGCTCCAAACGAGAGCCAGAAGGCTTCTTTCATGCTCCGCGACCTTGACAACGGAGTGTATGTGATTAAGAACGGAGTGACAACCTATAAATTCATGAAGAGATGAAGAAGCTGATTTCACTTTTATTGTGCTTGCTGGTGTGCGCCACTGCTATGTGCCACATCGTGATGAAGATATACCAGACGGATACTGATGGGAATCCATACTGTACATTATACTACCTTGACGACATCGAAAGAATTGAGCTGTTCAGCAACAGCGACGATGAAGAGCATCTGGGTGAAAATGGCATAAAAATATACAAGAAAAACTATTCGAACAGTTCATACTTCTCTTCAGAGCTCGACAGTGTGGTGTGGGAAGACTATGTGTCTCCTGGTCTTTCAACACTGGAGCTCACTGCCATCACCAGCGAAGAAACTGCAAAGGAAAGGGTTGCTGCCATCTATAAATACATGAATTGCTTTAGCTCTTCCGACAACAATTATGGCGGCGATTGGGGATTCAAGCCTCAGATACTGACCAACAGCCACCCTACTCTCGACACTCAGGCTACGGGATGGGACAAGGACTGGAACACCCAGAGCTACGATGAAGAATCGGAAGTACTCACAGCCAGCTTGTGGAACTACAGCTACTATTCTATCTTCCAATGCAACAAGGCTATATCTGACCTCATGAGCGCTTCGTGCATTGATGGAAAGAGCAAGGAGCAATTAGTGGCTGAGGTGCGCACCATCCGTGCTTTCTTCTACATTCAGCTTGCTTCTTCTTTCGGCAGGGTGATGATATTTGACACTGGCGAAGACCACGACACTGTTGGCACTAAGAGGGCTCGCGCAGCAAGCTATGCTGATATGTGGGACTACATCATCGGTGACTTGAAGGCGGCTGCTGATGTGCTCGACTGGAAGCCAAGAGAGACAACAAGAACTTATGGCAGAAATGGCACCATGAACAAAGGCATTGCTCTGGCTTACCTTGGCGATGCGTACATGTGGAAGGCTTACCGCTGTCCTGACGCGGCTCAGGAATGCTACAAACTGGCTGCTGATGCACTGGAGAAAGTGGTGAAAAGCGGTGAGTATGAGCTGAACGAGTCGTTCACAACGCTTTGGGATGCTATTCCTGAAAATGCTGAATACAAATGGAACAAGGAGGCTATACTTGTCCAGATTCTGGAAAACGCAGAATGGGAATCGGAAAAGCCATATAGCTTTATGAAATTCCACACTGCATGCCCTGGAAATGGAGGATGGGGAAGCTTGTACCTATCATGGGAATGGTACACAAGCTTTGAGATGGGCGACAAGCGCCGCGATGCCTCGTGCGTGACGGGCAACATTCCTGATGGATACATGGAAAAGTTTGGCATTGGATATTCTGCTATAAATCGTGGCTATCATCCTTACTTGAAGGAGCCTATTTATGGTGACGATTACAATCACTTCAATTGCGGGGGTGCACTCTCTACTCCTTCTATCTGGAGCATGAAATACTGGCGCAACGCAAGTACATTTAACAACGCTTGGAGTGTCAATATGCACGCTGCTGCCAACATCTACTGGAAGCGTCTGCCAAATGTGATGCTCGACTATGCTGAGTGTCTCTTCAACCTTGGTAACGAAAAAGAAGGATGGGACATCGTGAACAAGCTGCGCAACCGTGCGTTTGGCAACCTTGAGGTCGGCAAAGCTGACGAACTCACAGGAAAGTATCTGCCAGAGCTCAACCGCTTGTACAGAGCGTATTCTATGCAGCACGACACCTACCCTATTCCTTTCAATGAGAAGACTGTAGAGGTTGCCGATGCAAAGACATACTACACTGCCCTGAAGGCTGAGAAAGGATTCAGCTCTCCTGCATGGAAAGTGGCTGTGAACGAGGAGCGCCGAAAGGAGTTCAACAGCGAGCCATGCCTCCGTCCTGACATGGAGCGCTCTGGCTATCTGGAGGATCACATTGAGCACAACTATCCAAAGAGAACCATCAACTCCAATGAAAGACAGGACACTCCTTGGACTGAGCGCACATTTGATTTCAATCCTCAGAGAATGACATTCCCTATTCCACTGGAAGAGTTGAGAAGAAACTCTGAATGCGATCAGAATGAGGGGTATTGATTAAGACCGCAGGAAAACCACAGGTAAACAAAAACAAGAGCCAATCGAATTTCCAATCCGACTGGCTCTTGTTTTTTCTTCCATCTGCTTGCTTTTTATGCTCCCCTATTTCACAATGTTCATCCCTTTCTTTAGCTTCACAATCTTTGTTGCTCCATTCATGGTGAGAGTGAGTTTACATGAGCGGAGGGATGAAATTTTGAGGGAAGTTACCTTGCTGTCCGACCAAATCATGTCGATAGTGAGACCGCCACGGGCACGGATGCCTCTGACTTCACCATCTTTCCAGTTGGCAGGAAGGGCTGGAAGAAGGGTGATGGAAGGCATTGGCTTTCCTTTTGTCTCTAACCTCTCACCTCTAACCCCTAACCTCTCACCTCTAACCCCTAACCTCTCACCTCTAACCTCTAACCTCTCACCTCTAACCTTATATTTGCTCTGCATCAACATTTCAATCACACCTGCGCAACCACCGAAGTTGCCATCAATCTGAAATGGTGAATGTGCATCGAGAAGATTTGGATAGGTGCCTCCGCCACGACGAGCGTCAGGACCTTTGTATTTGTCAGGAGAGATGTAGCTCAACAGCTTGCGATAGATGTGATAAGCATTCTTGGCATCGCCAAGGCGCGCGTAGAGATTGACACGCCAGCCTGTGCTCCAGCCTGTTGTCTGGTCTCCCTTTATTTCAAGAGTGCGAGCTGCAGCTTTGAGGAGGTCAGCTTCAGAGTTTGTGCCATCTGCAAGGTTATGGCCAGGGAAGAGGCCGAAGAGATGGCTCTGATGACGGTGGTGAGGGTCTTCATCATCCCAGTCGTAGTACCATTCCTGTATGTTTCCACGCTTGCCTATCTTGTATGGCATGAGACGAGGAAGTGTGGCTTCAATCTGAGCAACGAAGTCTTTGTCTTTGCCAAGCTCAATAGCAGAGTTTTTGGCTGCAATAAGGCATTCACGAATCATGGCTATGTCGGCAGAGCCTCCATAGAAAGTGCGACCATGATAGCCGTCATCATTCACATAAATATTCTCAGGAGATGTGGCAGGAGAGGTGATGAGCTTGCCATCCTTTTCTGTCATCCATCCAAGGCAGAACTCGGCAGCTCCTTTCAGCACGGGATAGTACTCCTCGAGGAATGCTTTGTCGAGCGAGAACATGTAGTGCTCCCAAATGTGTGTGCTCACCCATGCTCCGCCCATGTTCCAGTTTGCCCAGTTAGGATCACCAGTGTTGAGACCAACAGGGTTTGTCATTGCCCAGATATCTGTATTATGAGCCAAGCACCAACCTTTGTCCACATTGTAATAAGCCTTAGCTGTCTGTTCTCCAGAGCCTTGCAATTCCTTTAGGAAGGTGAGAAGCGACATGTGAGTTTCTGGCATATTTGCAATCTCTGATGGCCAGTAGTTCTCCTCAAGATTGATGTTGCTGGTGTAGTTGCACGACCAAGGCGGAAGGATGTATTCGTTCCAAAGACCTTGAAGATTGGCTGGCACATTTGGAGTGCGCGAACAACTGATGAGCAGGTAGCGTCCGTACTGGAAATAGAGCGCTTCAAGTTCTGGATTGAATTTGCTTTCGTCAAGATACTCAAGGAGTTGCTTGTCGGTCGTCAGCGAAGAAGCCACCCCGCCCTTACTCAGTTTCAACGACACACGGTCAAAAATGCTCTTGTAGTCTTTGATATGATTTATAAGCAAATTATCATATGCAAGAGAAGTGATATGGCTAAGGGTATTATCGGCAATTGACTTATAATCACGACCTTCCTTCACAGGATCTTTGTCGTATCCATTGAAAGAAGTTGCATTGACAACATATATGATTACCTCTTTTGACGCGCGCACCTCTATTCCATTATCCTTAGGGCTGAGATTGCTGCTAACCACCTCAACCTCAGTGCGGAAGTGAATGCCACGATTCTCGTCGTAAGCATACTTCTCGTTTGCCTCGTAATAGCTTGGCAACGAGCCATATCCTGCATATCCATCATTGATGAGTCGGCAGCCATCGCCTTTGATGCCAGATGATGTGTAGATGTTGTTTCTCAACTGGCAAGAGAGAGAGAAACGAGCATTTATTCCTGCAGGATTGTCTGTAGTGAGACGGATTACAATGCCTGAATCGGGATTTGAAGCAAAATACTCTGTTGAATACTGATACTTGCCACGATGATAGACTGTGTGAACGGTGGCATTGCTGATGTCGAGCCAGCGGCGATAGTTACTTATCTGCTCTGTTGTGTCTGCGTACTGAATCTGCAATTCGCCAAGAGGCTGATAGTTTTGCGAGAAATGTCCCTGCACCTTACGCTGTAGTTCGTCTGCGAGCTTGTAATCGCCCTTGTCTAAAGCTGCGCGAATATCAGGAATTGCTTTGTATGCCTCAGGTGAATACACGCCATGCTCAGGCTCTCCTGTCCAGAGAGTGATGTCGTTGAGTGATATTTTGTCCACATTAGTGCCGCCATAAATGATGCCGCCCATAGTGCCGTTTCCTATCACAAGCGCTTCCTCAAAGTAGTCGGCAGGACGGTCGTAGCGAAGAGTGAGATCTTGAGCAAAGGACAAAAAATAATAGTTTGCAATTAATAAGTAAAGTAGTATTCGTTTCATAAAGGTTATTTTCATTTTTCACGCCCAAGGCATTAATTCATATTAAGTTATACAAAGAACAATGCAACTCCAAGCACTGCAATAATTGCTCCTGCAATCTCCATGCCAGTCACCTTCTGCTTGAAGAAGTACCAGCTTGGAAGAAGGATGAATACAGGAGTCATTGCCATGATGGTTTGAGCAATGCCTGTACTGGTGTAGAGCGTGGCCATGAGTGAAAGGCTTACACCCACGAAAGGACCGAATACTGTTGCTCCAAGAGCAAATAGCATGCTTTGTGTGTCGCGTGTTGAAGCTGCTATGGATTTGGTCTTTCCAGAGATTATCATCGCAAGGCCAAAACCGAGGAGTCCCGTCACCGCACGAATAAATGTGCTGGAGAATGGCATGAGGTCAAGCACTTCCTGGGAATGTATCATGGTTTCGTAGTGCGTCATGCCTACCTTGCTCAATACTAAGCCAATGCCCTGTCCTAATCCTGCTCCGATGCCAAAAAGAACGCCTTTTAGAGGCAGCTTCATGCTCACCTTGCGTTTTTCGCCTTTCGATAGAACGCTCATGCCTATGCCGAACATTGTCACGAGCATGCCACAAATGGCAAGCAAGGACATCTGCTCGCCCAAGAGTATGAAGCCGAATATTGCCGCAGCTGCAGGGGCAAGCGTCATGAAGAGCTGGCCGAAACGGCTGCCAATGAGTATGTAAGAATTGAACAAGCAGTAATCGCCAAGCACATATCCCACAAAACCTGACAATGATAGCCACAGCCATGTCTCGCCATCTGCATCTACAGGATATGGATTGCCTATGCACACCCACATCACAATGGCAAGCAACACAAGCGACATGAGCATTCGAATGACATTGAGACCAAGCGGCGTGATGCGCTTGCTGGCCACCTCTGCCAAAAGGGCTGTGATTGTCCAAGACAATGCAACCCCTAATGATACTATTTCTCCTTTCACAAGATAATTAATAATTAATAATGAATAGTGAATAATGAATAATGT
>JAGHVC010000070.1 GCA_018064505.1 Candidatus Minthosoma caballi
ATCCAAAGATTACTCAAAGGCAGTAGAATGGTACACAAAAGCCGCGAATCAAGGATGTGCCGGCGCACAATGTAACATAGGCTACTGTTACAAATATGGCCAAGGCGTATCCCAAGATTACTCAAAGGCAGTAGAATGGTACACAAAAGCCGCGAATCAAGGACATGCAATTGCACAAAATAACTTAGGCGTTTGTTACGAAGATGGTCAGGGCGTAAATAAGGATTTGCAAAAAGCTATAGAACTGTACAAAAAAGCTGCTGCGCAAGGACAAAGCAATGCAAAAGCAAATCTTGAACGACTTGGGGTGAGCTATTGATAAAATTAGCTTAGCCTGTACATGCATTGATTGACTCTTTTCTCCTAAAATTCAATTTGTCAAGCAAATGTTTGTTTTAATTCTTTTCGTTTACTTTGCATTTAGAAAACAAAAAAACAAAGAGCCAATCGATATGCACATCGGTTGGCTCTTTGCTGTTATCTTTGAAAAGGAGGACTATTTCACCTTCTGGATGATTTCCATGCCGCGGCGAATAGCGTCTTCGTTCATTGGGATGAGTTTGTGGTGACGCTCAGGGAGTGCTTTGTGGAGTCCCTTGACAACATCATCGACAGTGGCGATAGGACGCACCTTGAGCAAGCCGCCAAGAACAAGCATGTTGAAGACTTTGCTGTTGCCTGTGCGAGCTGCTTCTTCCATGGCGTCGATGCGATAGATGTTGATGTCGTCACGCTTAGGAGCCTGGAAAACGCTGTGGCCTTCGTAGATTATTGTTCCGCCTGGTTTTACAAATGGCTCGAACTTCTCCAATGATGGCTGGTTGAGCACGATAGCTGTGTCGTAGTAACTTACAATCGGAGAGCTTACAACATCGTCGCTGACAATGACTGTGACATTTGCTGTTCCGCCACGCTGCTCTGGGCCATAAGCTGGCATCCAGCTCACTTGCTTACCTTCCATGATTCCAGCGTATGCCAGAATCTTTCCCATCGAGAGGACTCCCTGTCCTCCAAAACCTGAAATGATTATTTCTTCTGTCATAATTGGAATCGTTTTATTCGTTTGTATTCTTTAAATCTCCAAGTGGGTAGTATGGGAACATGTTCTCTGTCATCCACTGATTTGCTTGCTCTGGAGTCTTCTTCCATCCTGAGGCACAAGTGGATACAACTTCTACAACGGAGCATCCTTTGTGGTTGAGTGAGTTCTCAAATGCCTGACGGATGGCTTTCTTTGTCTTGCGGATGTTTGCTACGGTGTTTACTGCCTGGCGAGTCACATAGCATGTGCCTTCGAGATTCACTGCAATGTCAGTGATGTGGAGTGGGTATCCGTGCAAGTCTGCTTGACGGCCGTAAGGGCAAGTTGCTGTCTTCATGCCCATGAGTGTGGTAGGAGCCATCTGACCGCCTGTCATGCCATAGATTGCGTTGTTGATGAAAATCATAGCGATGTTCTCGCCGCGATTCATTGCATGGATGGCTTCGCCTGTGCCGATACAAGCCATGTCACCATCTCCCTGATATGTGAATACGAGCTTCTTTGGCCAAAGGCGCTTCACGGAACTTGCACACGCAGGAGCGCGGCCGTGGCTTGCCTCAATCCAGTCAATGTCCAAATAGCGATAGGCGAACACTGCACAGCCTACTGGGCAGATTGCGATTGTGTCCTCTTCTATTCCCATCTCTTCGATGACCTCGGCAACGAGCTTATGTACCACGCCGTGGCTGCAGCCTGGGCAGTAGTGCATAGGAGTATCGTTCATCAGCGCTGGCTTGCCGTAGATCCTATTTTCGGGTTGTATGAGTTCTTCCTTTGTCATGTATAGAGCCCCCCGACCCCCGAAGGGGGCGGCCATTCGGACTGGGGGTGAATGACCTATTATTATTTATTTAAAATGTCCCCTAAAAACAACCATCAGAAAACTTTCCGCATGGCTGCCCCCTTCGGGGGTTAGGGGGCTTTTACTTAATCCAATAGCCCTTAGGCCAGTTCTTACTTATATTTTCGCGTGCCATTGCTTTGAATGCATCGACAACATCTGCAGGCGAGCTAATCATACCGCCAGAGCGACCTGTGTGATATACTGGCACTTGACCTTCTACTGCAAGACGGACATCCTTAATCATCTGTCCTTCGCTCTGCTCGACGCAGAGGATGCACTTGAGGTTTTCTGCCTTCTCATTGAGGATTCTGTTTGGAAATGGCCACAAAGTCTTTGGACGAAGCATGCCGACTTTAACACCCTGCTCGCGAAGTGTGTCAACTGTCTTCATGCTCACACGAGACGAGATGCCGTATGCTACGATAAGATACTCAGCATCATCAGCCTTGTATGTGTCATAATCTACTTCCTCTGCCTCAATCTTGCGATACTTTTCTGCCATCTTGTGGTTGCGGTCTTCCATTACCAGTGGGTCGAACTCAAGCGACGAATGGTAGTTGTATTTGCGGCCTTTCAGTCCCATGCCATTTGTTGCCCAAGGACACTGCTGGTGAATCTCCTCTTCGGTGCGGCGTGGAGTGAATGGAGGAAGCTCAACCTTCTCCATCATCTGGCCGATAACACCATCGCTGAGAATCATGACAGGAACGCGCCACTTGAAAGTAAGCTCCTTAGCCTTGCCCATGCAGTCAGCCATTTCCTGAACGCTATTTGGTGCAAGCACGATGAGATTGTAGTCGCCATTGCCACCGCCATACACTGCCTGATTGTAGTCTGCTTGTCCTGGCTGAATAGTGCCAAGGCCTGGACCTCCGCGGCCAACGCTGACGATAACGCCAGGCAGCTCGCAGGCTGCCATGTAGCTGATGCCTTCCTGCATCAATGCAATGCCAGGGCTTGAGCTTGATGTGAATGCAAGCTTGCCTGTTGCGCCTGCGCCGTAAAGCATATTGATAGATGCAACCTCACTTTCTGCCTGAAGCACAACCATGCCTGTTGTCTCCCAAGGCTTATCTACTGCGAGAGTTTCGAGCACTTCGCTCTGTGGTGTAATAGGATAGCCAAAGAAACCGTCATATCCGTAGCGGATTGCGGCTTTAGCAATAACTTCGTTGCCTTTAAGCAACACATAATCTTTCTTCTGTTCGTCCATCTTTACTCCTCCTTTTTTCTGTACACAGTGATGCAACCATCAGGGCACACAATGGCACAGCTTGTGCAGCCATTGCACTTTTCCCAATCTGTCTGCTCCGCATAGTTATACCCCTTGTGGTTCACTGTTGCGCTAAGTGTGACAAGATTCAATGGACAAGCTATCGTGCAGAGGTTGCATCCTTTGCAACGCTCGATGTCAACTACGATAGCGCCTCTCATTTTTGCCATATTATATTTGTATTTTAATGAATAATTCATTTTAGTTTAGCACACCAAGAAGGCATTCCTTGAGTAACCAAAATTATTCATTATTCGTTATTCATTATTCATTTAGTTATTTACGGATTAAACCTATCCTTGCAATAGAATTCGATGATTGCCATTGCCATCTTTTTTAGCTCGACAGCTTCTGAATCAGGGTTTAGTCTTATTGCTTCTGTATATGAATCCAAGCAAGTCTTCCAGTCTTGACGAGCATAAGCTTCTTTTCCTTGCTGAATGTATTCTTGCTCGCTCATTTTTTAGCATCCTTTTCGCGAATCTCAACACGGCGAATCTTTCCAGAATGAGTCTTTGGAAGTTCATCGACGAACTCCACTACGCGAGGGTATTTGTATGGAGCGGTAGTCTTCTTCACATGATTCTGGAGTTCCTCAATGAGTGCCTCGCCAGCCTTGTCCTTCCACTCTTTTCCAAGCACGATGGTTGCTTTCACCACCATGCCACGGATGTCGTCTGGCACTCCTGTGATGGCGCATTCAACAACTGCAGGGTGGGTCATCAGTGCACTCTCAACTTCGAAAGGACCGATTCTGTATCCTGAAGACTTGATTACATCGTCAGCGCGTCCTACAAACCAATAGTAGCCGTCTTCGTCACGGTATGCCAAGTCGCCAGTGTAATAGAAACCGTCATGCCAAGCAGCAAGTGTAGCGTCAGGGTTGCGGTAGTACTCGCGGAAAAGGCCGATTTGTGTTCTCTTGTCAGTGCGAATAGCAATTTGTCCTTGTTCGCCTGTCTCAGCTTCTGTGCCATCTGCTTTGAGAAGATGAATGTCATATTGAGGCATTGGCATACCCATAGATCCTGGCTTAGTAGGAATCCACGGAGTAGTAGCAAGAAGACAAGTGCCTTCTGTCTGTCCGAAGCCTTCTTTGATTTCAAGTCCTGTGATTTCGAGGAACTTCTCGTAAACGGCAGAGTTCAGAGCCTCGCCAGCAGTTGTTACATGTTCAAGTGAAGAAAGGTCGAACTTCGACAAATCTTCACGAATCATGAAACGATAGATTGTTGGAGGTGCACAGAAACTTGTAATCTTGTATTCGCTAATCTTGCCGAGAATATCGGCAGGGGTGAACTTCTCATGGTCGTAAACAAACAGAGTTGCTCCTGCAATCCATTGACCATACATCTTGCCCCAGGTTGCTTTAGCCCAGCCTGTATCTGCCACAGTGAGGTGGAGGCTGCCGATGTGAAGGTCGTGCCAATATGCAGCAGTTCCAATGTGACCGATAGGGTAAGTGTGGTCGTGGAGCACCATTTTTGGCTGACCGCTTGTGCCGCTTGTGAAATACATCAGCAATGAGTCTTCTGGCTTTGTAGGTCGCTGTTCGCATTTGAACTCTGCGGCAGCTTCTACTCCTGCATTGAAATCGTCCCATCCCTCAGGGATGTTTGGTCCGATGCTGATGCGATGCTTGAGAGCTGGCCATTCAGCATGAGCCTCATTAACATGGCGAAGGATTTCTTCGTCGCCACAGCAGACAATAGCCTTGATGTCAGCACTCTTGACACGGTATATAATGTCCTTCTTCGTGAGGAGGAATGTTGCAGGAATGGCAATAGCGCCAATCTTATGAAGCGCCAGCATTGTGAGCCAAAACTGGTATCTGCGCTTCAAAATAAGCATGACAAAGTCGCCTTTCTTGATGCCAAGAGAAAGCAAGTATGAAGCCACTTTATTCGACTCGCGTCGGATGTCTGTGAATGTGAATCGCTTTTCCTCTCCTTGGTCGTTGCACCAAAGCAGAGCCAGGCGGTCTGGTGTTATTTCAGCCCATTCGTCCATGACATCGTAGGCGAAATTGAAATTTTCAGGAACTATGAATTGAAAGTTCTTCTGAAAATCCTCCTGTGAAGTAAAGGTTGTTTGCTTCAGGAATCTCTCAAGCAAAATATTCTTTTCCATTATATAATAATTGTGTCAGCTATTCTTATCTGTCTATAAGTTTGAAAAATGCACACTCAATGCGTGATGCGCGATTTTCGGGCACAAAATTACGCTCAAATAGCGGCTTGGACAAATAAAAAACATATAATTATTAGCAAATTACACACACCTTGCCCCAGTGTGTAATAAAAGGGCAAAAAAAATGCACACCGTAAAAAATGGTGTGCAAAGTGAATATTTGTTAATGGATAAATTGCAGTTTTAGTACCAAATGGGATAAAATAATGAACTATTAGACTATCCGAAGCTACTATAAATAGGAATTGTAAAAGTGAATGTTGTGCCCTTGCCAATTTCGCTTTCTACGCGGATGTTCCCTTTCCACATATCTATAAGATTTTTCACAATGCTAAGTCCAAGTCCTGTACCAGGGATGTATGTGCTGCCTTTGTAGAAACGGTCGAAAATATGATCAATGGAGTCTTTGTTCATACCTCTGCCAGTGTCAGAGATAGCAATGATGGCGTATTCATCATTGTGGCTGAGATTTGTAGTCACGCTGCCTTTGTCAGTGTATTTTGACGCGTTTCCAATGAGGTGTTTCAAGACAAGCTTAATCTTCTGTTCGTCACCATGCAGCTGAATAGGCTCTTCTGGGGCATTTATATACATTTCCACTCCAGCTTTGCGCGAAGGCTTGCATTCCTCTACGACATTGTTAATCAGCTCTGTGAGATTTATTCTGTCGTTGCGCAAGACAATTTCTCCAGCTTCAATTTGCGAGAACTCAATTACATCCTCAATGATCTGCACCAGCATTGAGCCGCTATTTTGAATGGCTCCAAGGCACTGCATTCGTTCTTCTATGGTGTCGCTATGAGCAAGAATAGTGCTGAAGCCAAGGATGCTGTTCAGTGGAGTTCGGAATTCATGACTCATGTTAGCCAAGAAGCTTGTTTTCACTTGATTGGCATGCTCTGCCTTCAATTGTGCATCGCGCATGGCCATTTCAGCTTCTTTGCGTTCTTGTATGATTGTGATGGTGCCCACTGCAGAAGAGACATGTCCTTGCTCGTCATATTCTTGGGCAATAGCGCGGAACTCAACCCATGTAGGCACAAGCTTTTCGCCAAGGCGCATCTGTACCTCTATCACGCCTCGTGCTGAGGCACCTAAGTGCATTCTATCCTTGAACTTATTCATTTCTTCCGAGAACTCAGGCATTATAGATGTCATGAACTCATCCCAGCTCATCTGCTTGCTCGCCGCATTAAAGCCATACTTGCGGTCAACGAATGATCGGTTTGAAATGATAATGTTTGTACGGAAATCAAAAGTCCATGGAATAGTGTTGAATGACTGCAGCAAATCAGACATGTGGCTCATGACGCCCATTTGCTGGTCATCGTCTCCCATGAAAGCGGAAACATCATAGTGAGTGCCAAGCACTTCGACAACATTTTCCTCTGGAGCAAACTTTGTCACCATCATGTGCACCTGATACCATTTCCAAGCAACATCTCTGCCAGGAATGCGCACCCTCATGTATCCCATATACTTCTTTTCATAGCCTCTTTTCGCATTTTCGAGGAAAGAGCCTAAGCTGTAGTGGTCAACAGGATGAACATAAGGGAATTGGTTCAGCACATCGACAATTCTCATGCCTGGCTCTGCTCCGAAACAGTTATACCATTCATCGTTGGCATAGCATGAGTCGTCGCAAAGGTTCACTTTAAAATAGCCAGTTTTCGAGAAAGGAGCCATTTCGTTTGCAAACATAGAGAAGTCGCAAGCCTCATTCATAAGATTTGATTATAACAGGTACCAAAAAAGTTTTAACAAAAGTCTAGGCACAAAGTTATGGATAATTTCTCACAATCCAAACTTTTTATTATTTTTTTTATTAAAAAGTCATAAAAACGAAGAAAATACCCTTCTGTGACATCTTTTATTTGCAATTTGCTATATAATTTATTGACACAATTCGTAAATTTGTAGCATGAAAAGAGAACGAGAAAGAAAAAGTATGAAAAAGAGAATAGTTCAGATAGACAGTAAACTGCAGTTTCTGAAGATGTTGTTCAATCCAGAGACAAAGGCAGGACGAGTTTTTGAAATCATTGTTATGATAGCGATAGCTTTGAGTCTTATTGTAGCGTTTCTTGAGACAAATCGTACCATTGCTATTGTGTTCAAAGATGTGCTCACCGTTATGGAGTATGTCCTTACTTTCTTTTTCACCGTTGAGTATATTCTTCGTGTCTATTGCTCAGAGAAACCAAAAGATTATATCTTCAGTTTTTTTGGAATTGTCGATTTGTTGGCTACGCTTCCGCTTTACCTTTCTTTGATTCCATTCCTTGCAAGCACCAGGTATCTTTTCATCATCAGGGCATTCCGTCTCATACGAATATTCCGAGTGTTGCGTCTCTTTGCTTTCATAAACGAAGGCTATCTGCTTTTGCAAAGCTTAAAGCTGAGTTTCAACAAGATAATGGTGTATTTCCTTTTTGTGCTTATTCTTGTTACGATAATTGGCACTGTGATGTATATGGTTGAAGGACAGTTGCCAAACACTCAATTTACCGACATACCGACAAGCATCTACTGGGCAATCGTCACTCTCACCACTGTTGGTTACGGCGACATCACGCCAGTCACCCGAGTTGGGCAATTCTTGTCTGGTTTTGTTATGATACTTGGCTACACCATCATTGCTATTCCTACAGGTATTGTCAGTGCCACAATGATTGACGAGACAAAGAAGCGAGGCAAGAATGGACGCTGTCCACGATGCAATGAGAGAACAGATCTTAAAGCCAACTACTGCAAGCATTGCGGTGAGCGACTATGATAAAAGTATTCACATTAGAGCTTAGCAATATTTCTTCTGCAGACATTGATTCTGCTATCAATTCATTGCCTGAATGGCGTCGTGAGCAGGCTCTCCGATTCAAGCATGAACAGGGTAGGAAAGAGTGCGCTTTTAGTTATCTGCTTCTTTGCCAGTCTATTAAAGCAGAGTTTGGAATAGAAGTACAGCCGAAATTCATCATAGGTGAGCATGGGAAACCGACTCTCGAAGGTTATCCGCACATTCATTTCAATCTTAGTCATTGCAAGCACGGCATTTCTTGCGCTGTGTCTGACAGCGAGGTAGGAGTGGATATAGAATGCACAGGCCGTTACAGGGAGCAGCTCGCTCGCCACACAATGAACGAAGAAGAAATGCAGTCAATACTGTCTGCAGAAGATGCAGATTTGGCATTCACCCGTCTTTGGACACAGAAAGAAGCTGCTTTCAAACTCACAGGCAATGGTATCACCGACGACATAAAAAACATTCTTTTTATGCATAATATATATTTATGTACGCGCGAGAATCCCTCTTCGGGTTTTGTAGTCAGTGTTGCAAGCCATCATTCTGAGAAGCCTGTTTTTATGTAGTATGTTTATTCCACAAAGGCTTTTTTGAGACAAAAGATGCAAAAAGTTGCAGTAAATTTTGCATCTTCTCTGAATATTTCGTTTATTTGCATTCCAAAACTTACTTGATGATAAAAGCAGTTTGTTGATTGAATGAATATCTAAAACAATCTCAAATAACTAATTTATTAACTAAAACTAATTTCACATGAAGAGATTCTACTCAATTATGGCTGTTGCCATGATTGCTGCAGTTTGCTTCACTGCAAATGCGCAGACTTACAAGGTCCTTGAGGATGTATCTTCAAAGATTAAGAATGCTGACTTCTCTGCAGATGCTGCTGTGACAAACACTATCCGTACTTATAGTAAGGATATGACTGACAATGGCATTGGTGCAGAAGAGCCAGGCGTTGAAATGTATGGTCAGCAGCCTCTCGCCGGATGGACTGCTGCAAATCCTACCGACAACATCAAGAATGACCCATCTTTGGTGTCTGGTGATGCTCGTGCTGCAGGTGTGTTCGAGTACCTCAAAGAGGATAGCGAAGACCCTACAATTAGTTTGGGTGGAGGCACTACCACTATTTTTTACGCTCCTTATGATTATGAGTGTACAGTTGCTGGCAAGCAGGCTCTTGGCATGCTTGCAGTGTGGGGTGCAACACTCCAGTACACTCAGGACATCACACTTCCTGCAGGTGCTTACATGATTGTCATTCCAGTAATGAACACAGGTGGTGCAGGAGCATTGACAAAGAACCTCAACGGCTTCATCACTGATGCTGGTGTTGAGTATTTCGCATCAAACAAGCAGTATGAGGTTGGAGTTCAGCTGAACGACACAATCGTGTTCAGGCTTGATGCAGAGACTTCAGGCAAGCTCTCACTTGGACATCAGTCAGGTAATGTTGGATCAGGCACTGCGCCACACCTTTTCTTTGATAAGGTTTCTCTCTATACAATCGATCCTGCATCTCTCGACGCAGCAGAAGCTGCTGCAGCAAAGGTTGACCTTCTTGCTGTGATTGAAGATGGTAAGCAGCTTGGTGCTGACACAAAGGCTGCTGAGGCAGTTTACGCAAACGAAAATGCAACACTCGCTGAGGTGCTTGCAGCTATTGAAAA
>JAGHVC010000079.1 GCA_018064505.1 Candidatus Minthosoma caballi
AACTCAATTAATACGTAAATTCATGAGAGAAAACTATATTCCCAAGCCACCATTTGTTATGATAATCCCTTTTGATGCATATCCTTCTCGTGATGGCACTATTCATTTCCGATATTCAAAAAAAATAGATACAATGAAGTCTGATTATTATAGGAATCGTATTTTTTTGATAGATTATATTAAAATAAAGAGAGTGATTAATCAATTCTTGGCTGACAATTTGCGGCAAGAAGAAACGGATTCGAACCATATTAGTGGACTCGCGAATACGGCCATTGAACAATACTTTTATCTGACAATCCCATTGTTAGACAAATCGTCTATCCATCAGTTTTTCCGATATGATGAGGGTGGTTATAAAGAGTTCAAAGATGAATTGGCGGAATTAGAATCAGATGACAACAAACTTGTGGAAGTGTTGCTTAATATTTGCTTTAGACATTTGACAGAACGTATTGAACACTTGTATGGATCAGTTCCTCTTGGCGTTTTAAATGGAGAATTCTTACGAATTATAGATGCAACCATTGATCATTTCTCGGCCCATACAACAATGTGTATTTCTGATTTCGTGAAAATGTTTCATACGCCGCCGAAGTTGTTGACTGAACAATGGAGCCCTAATTTCTGTTCAATAATATGCGTTTATCCCTGGAGAGCATTTGAGTTAGTATTGAGACTTGAGGAATTTATGGAGGGGAAAAAAGACAAAGATGCTATGCTGTATGTGCATGCTGCAATAGAAGCAGGTGTAGTGTTTAGAGAATGGAAGCGTTTTGAGTTGCAATTCGGAACGAAGTATTGCAGTAGAAAGACGTATAATCAATATACGGACACGAGGCAAAAGAATGCGTACTACACACAAGCAGAACTAACTCCATTGATAGAATTCTTTAAGGAATTTAAACCCTCTTGGGCACAGAAAGGATAACATCTAAAAGCTGCACTCGGTTTGCACCGATCTGCACCGTGTTTTTTTTTGAGGTCTCATTGTACCTCATTACCTTTGCACCCGCAACCTCACAACGAGGCTGTGGGTGCATTTTTTTGCCCCCATTTCATTAACCCCGAAACGGGTATCTCCCTGCACCGCGGAGAAACAAGCAGGTTGAGATTATGTGACGTCACCATCCTGTTTCCTCAAACATCAGGAAACGAAGATGGCAAAGAAGACATCAAAGACTTTCTCCTACGAGGAAGAAGTGGTAGGCAACGAGGTGAGAATCACCATCGTGGCAAGGGTGAACTCTGCGGTTCACAAGGCAGTGGATAAGGCATTTCGCACGTCGCTGGAGGGCGAAGTAGAGGCATACTCGCTCGAACATTACGGCGATTTTGTGAGTGTGGTGATGCGGTGCGAGGAGTTCATCGCCACTGGCAAGAGCGAGAAGGACATAAAAAGATTTGCGCGCAGATATTGGAAGGAGCACAATGCGGATGCTATTGCGGCAATGGCGAGCAAGAAGGACAGAAAGCAGTTCATTGCTCTGCGTGTACATGAAATGGTGGAGGAGGAGATACTGGTAGGCACCCTTTCCGACATTGCTAAGGCTCTGAGATTCAAGTATCATGGCAAGCTGAATTATGAAACAACGAGGCGGTACATGCACCCGAAGAAATAATTTCTCAAAAAAACATGAAAATTGTTTTGCAGTCCTTTTAGTCCTCTTGACCTTTGCACCATCAAAAACAAAACAACCGCTTATGAGATCACCACCACATTTCAAACAAACTTCAAACAACTTGATTTTTTCTCATTATTAATTATTAAAAACCAAAAAACATGATTACACAATTCATCAAAGTAACCAAGATCTACGACATCGTTCAGGGGGAGTACCTCGGCACTCCTTACCAGTACATGGACGCTGTGGGCGAAGTGGCTCAGCCTGATGATGCACCAACCAGAGCTTCTCGTATCGTGTTCCGCATCAAAGGCAGCAACCTCGACCATTTCCTCAACGACAAGGATAGCCTCATGGACGGTCAGCCTCACGAGTTCTCTCTCCTCTTCGATGCGAAGGAAATCACCTACAAGGACAGCTCTGTTCATCCTCAGAACACAATGCCAGTCCTTATCGATTATAAGATATAGAAAGATGATAACGATAACTACAATACAATTATGGCAACAACAAGAATAGCACCAGCTACAACACCAACACATTTGATAAACAACTGCTTGGTTCACATCTCCGACCCATTCGGACGCTTCCAGTCGGGCGTGAGCATCACAGGCAAGATTGAGTATTCTGAGCCTGACACGACTCTCAACATCAGCATCGGCAAGGCGCCAGAGCCAAGCGACATCTCTGAGCTCACAAAGGGCTCTCTGCTCGGAGTTCGTGCTTCGTTCAACAACAAGAACAAGAAGTACAGCATCACTTTCAACTACACTGGCGACCGCCTCGCTGCTGTGGGCAAGAAGACGGTGAAGGCTGAGCTCGTGGCAGCTCTCGAAGCTATCTTCGGCGACATGGAGAAGTAACTGATAAAGTCACTAAACGCAGAGGTCTCAGAGTTTTTTTCTTTGCACTTTGACTTATAGAACGTTAAAATCTCCGAGTCCTCTGTGTCCTCCGCGTTTAAAACAATTTAGTGTCCCATAAAATACTATCAGCAATGACAGAAACCAACAACATCAACCCTATCACTAATGCCGCAGACGCTCAGACATCTGCGGCATTAGTCATGGCAAACAGCCTCAACAGCCTCTCGCGCCATTTGGACAGTCTCTCTGCCAATGGCAAGTCGGTGGCAGAGGTGCTGGATGCCATCCTGCAAAAGGTGCAGGCACTGCCGCAAAGCACCATCAGCGACATCATGGAGCAGAACAGGAACGAGCGCGTTCAGGCACTCCAGTCGGCGATGTGCGAGGCTGTGACCGACGCAGCCAAGGACGACATCTATGTGGAACAATACAGCCAGCGTCATCGTGCCCAGCAACATGCCCTTGTCTATTCAGGAACCCACTGGAAGCCTGCTGACGAGCAAGCCATGATAGACTTCTGCCGCAACTGTGCCGAGCGAATGCAGATACCGTCCGTATATGCCCACGACCATTCGTTCATGAACGCCGTGCGCGAGCAGATTCTCTTTTGCCTGTCCCGACATCATGAGAAGGACGAGGAGGATGAAAGCACGGTGCTGGTCAATCTGCAGAACGGCACTCTCGAGGTCAGCTCACATGGCATACTCTTCCGCGAGCACCGACGCAAGGACTACCTCAAATTCGTACTGCCCTACAACTACGATTCCACTGCCACTCACTGCCCTTTGTGGACGCGCTTCATCGGCGAAGTGCTGCCAGAGCATGAGGCACAGCAGTTCCTCTACGAGTACATCGGCTACTGCCTCACTCGCAATCTGCGACTCGAAACCCACCTCGTCCTCACAGGTCCTGGCGGCAACGGCAAGTCGGTGGTGCTCAGCATCATCACCGCTCTGCTTGGCTCTGCCAACTGCTCCTTCGCATCGCTCTCCTCCATCACCAACGATGCCAATGCGCGTCTCCAGCTTCGCGACAAGCGCGCCAACATCAGCTCGGAGGCTGACGCCAAGAAGATATGCACCACCACACTTAAGATTCTCGCATCTGGCGACCCCGTGGAGGTGCATCAGAAGTATGTAGATGCATTCAGCATGAAGCACTACGCAAAGCTCATCACAAGCTTCAACGAACTGCCTAAGCCTGAGCACTCGAACGCATACTGGCGACGCATACGCCTCTTGCCATTCAACTATATAGTGCCTGAGGACAAGAAGATCATCGACCTCGACAAGCAGATATGCCACTCCGAACTGCCAGCCATCCTCAATCTCGTGCTCGCCGCTCTGGGCAGGCTCCTGCAGACGAAGCGATTCACCGAAAGCCCACTCTGCGACTGCGCCCTCCGCAACTATCAGCTGCAGTTCAACAGCGTGCTCTTGTGGCTCACAGAGCGCCGTTACCAGCCATCTGCAACCAGCTGCATACCGCTCTCTCAGCTCTATGCCAGCTACAAGCAGTTCTGCCAGATGGACGAAGATTTTAAGCCTGTGGGCAAGACTCGTGAGTTTCAAACCATACTGCGCAACTTCTGCGGAGAGCCTGTCATGCACCACAATCAGGCATACTACAATATCAGCATCGCAAATGAATAGCAACGCCACATATCCACAGCACCGCACACGCTACCGAACGGCAGAGTTGAACGACATACCGTTCAGCTCTGTCGTTGCATCCACAGGAGCTTCCACACGCCGCATCGGGAGCCACGAAACTGCCCTTTGCCCTCTGCATGACGACCACACGCCCTCCATGACTATCTATCACGACCGTGGCGATAACCACGCCTACTGCCATGTGTGCTGCAAGCGCCTGTCGGTCATCGACTACGCCATGGCGCGCCTCTCGCTTTCCTTCACAGATGCATGCCAATGGCTCAGTGACCGCTTTGCCATACCTGTAGATGAAATGGAAAATGTCACGAAGCAGAACAAGAATAAGCGCCATCCTCGCAAGTCATTCGCTCAGTTATGCAGCATCGCAAACATCATTGACAATGCGCCTCAAGGTGCTTCCTCGTCGGATAACGAGCAAGCCATAGCCGAAATCCCTGCATCGTTCGTTCGCTCACGCATCTCGACCGCTAATTCCTTCTGCCAGTGCCTGCTCAGCATATACCCACAAGCTGATGTGGAGCGAGTCACGCAGCTCTACCGCCTGGGCACATACACTCAGCTGTCACGCCCCGACGACGTGCTGTTTCCATCCATCACGGCAGACGGCAAGGTGGTCAATGTCAAGGTGCAGAGCTATCCAGTCACAGACATCATGGATGCCCGCTTCCTCCACAACGACAAGTCACATTGCTTCTGGCTCGCCTCCATCCTTCAGCGCAGAGGCGAACTGCCAGCCCAAGTTCGCTACACCACCGATTGTCTTTTCGGCGAGCACCTCCTGCCACAGCATCCGCAAGCCACCGTCTGTCTCGTAGAAAGCCCCAAGAACGCAATCATCGGCGCTCTCGAATTTCCCTCCTATCTATGGCTTGCCACAGGCAACATGGGGCAGTTCAAACCCTCTGTGGCAAAGCCTTTGGAGGGACGCAATGTCATCGTCATTCCCGACTACAACGCTACCGACCTCTGGACACAACGCGCTCACGACATGCGCCACATCGCCCATTTCGTCATCTGCCCTGCCTCGCAGCTGCTCAACACCAATGCCGACAGCAAATTCGACTTTGCCGACCGCATCATCGCCGACCGCATCAGCCGTATCCTACCCTTCTGATGGGGGAAAAGCGAGCTGGGAGAGGTGAGTTTCTAAAATCAAAAAAAGCCGATAATCAAATGATAATCAGTAAATTACCAATACGAGGGGGAATCTTAGCCCCCAAAAACGCCAAAACTATATATACGCGCACACACGCACGCGCATACACTTTTTGGTCATTTTTCCTTATTATATTCCCCCTCAATACATACAGCAAGATGAATATCAGCGAATTACCTTACATTTTAAATTCAAAAATCTCCCCCACTATAACAAAGATTCCCCCCCTCCACAGAGATACTGGATAATACATATCAAAAATGCACTATTTAAGCAAAAATAATCCTCAAAACACTTGCACAATCCAAAGTTTTTTCGTAACTTTGTATCAACAAAGGAAAAGCACACAGGCATTGGATAACAAGCTGAATGCCAGACGAACACAACCGAAATTTGCAATGCGGCACAACCGATTTCTGCTTTGTGACACAACCGACAATCGCAATGCAATCATAACGATTCTGATACTAACGAAAAACACAAACACACGACGACACACACACACCCCTATGAAAGCCATCCTGCAACGCTACTACGGCGACTACAATGTGACAAAGTCGCACTTCACGCTTCTCACAAACGATGACAAGGTGCTCCTCCAGTGTGAAGCAAGGGAGCTGCGCTATGTGGACTGGGAGAACGAGAAGCAGCCAGGCTCATCCTACTGGTGCATGCCCAGAGGCGAGTTTGAGCTGCGAGTGGCGAGCGACCCGGGCAACCCTCTCTGCTACCGTGTGTGCGGCGCCGTGGGTCACAGGAGCACGAAGGTGTGCGTAGACCTTGCCTCGCACGACGACCGCCGCTTCAACCGCATACTGCTCGGATTCTCCGATGGCAATCCCGACCCCAGCCAGCGCAACCTCTGCGACAAGGAGCGATGCCGCGACATGCTCTATCAGGCAGTGAGAGAGGGCATCGTGAGGGGAGAGGAGGTGAGGATGGTGGTGGAGAACCAGACCCTCCCCCTTGCCCCCTTAAAACCTTAACCCCTAAACCCTTAAACCCTTAAACAACTATGGGAATCATTTACAGAAAAAAGAAAATCACCTTGAACTACAAGGAAGAAAAGCCTGAGGTGTACAAAATCGCAAAGATTGTAATGCCAAAGGTGAGCTATGATGAGCTCTTGAAAGATGTGGCACATGCTGAAGGCGTGAACGACACCGCAGCTCTTGCCGTGGTGCGTGGATTGCTCAACCGCATGGAGGTGTTCCTCGGACTTGGCCACTCAGTCTCGCTCGGCGAATTTGGCACTTTCTCGCCTAACTTGCGAGTGTGCGTGACTCAGACCATCGACGACGCTAATGCCAACACCATCAAGAAGAAGCACATACGCTTCATTCCTGGTGCGCGACTCCGCGATGTGATTAAGAACATGAGCGTGAACGAAGCTGATGGATTGAGCGTGAAGGAGTAAAGACAAAGCAGATCAAGACCCAGACCCTCCCCCGTGCCCCTCCCAGTGAAGGAGGGGAGGAGATAGCAGAAGAAGGGAAGGAGAAAGGCTCCGTTGGTAATTA
>JAGHVC010000233.1 GCA_018064505.1 Candidatus Minthosoma caballi
AAAATTATTGTAGAACGAACACAGGACCTTGTAATAAAGGTCACTCCTCAGGATGCTATTATTCTGATTGATGGAGATGTGGTGCAAACCACTAATGGGCAGGCAAGAATAATTGGCCTTCCTCTTGGCAACCATAGTTTCAATGCCACTAAATTTGGCTATACTAAACAACAAGGCGAGATTAAACTCACTGCAGATGCTCCCGGCAAACTCGTTATTGAGTTAGACAGGAATAATGCTGTTGCTGCTCAACCTGCAAATAATGTCATTACTCAACCTCAACAGGTGACTCAGGTTCAAACACCTGTTCAACCTGTAAGTCAAAACTCGTCATCATTGAGTGGCAATGCCCAGACATTCACAGTCAAAGGCGTGAGCTTCACCATGATACCCGTTGAAGGCGGCACATTCACCATGGGGGCAACGGCAGAGCAGGGCAGCGATGCCTATGATGATGAGAAACCAGCCCACTCTGTCACTTTGCGCAGCTACATGATAGGCGAGACAGAAGTTACCCAAGCCCTTTGGGAAGCAGTGATGGGCAAGAATCCGTCAAAGCACAAGGGCAACAATCGTCCTGTAGAGTGTGTTAGTTGGAAAGATTGTCAAAAATTCATCGACAAGCTCAACTCCCTCACTGGCAAGCGCTTCCGCCTACCTACCGAGGCTGAGTGGGAGTATGCTTGCCGAGGCGGCAACAGAAGCAAGGGCTACAAGTACAGCGGAAGTAATACCCTCAGCGATGTGGCATGGTACGCAGACAACAGTGGCGGCACCACTCATGATGTAAAGACAAAATCGCCAAACGAGCTTGGTATCTACGACATGAGTGGCAATGTGTGGGAATGGTGCTCTGATTGGAAAGGCAGTTACAGCAGTAGCTCGCAGACGAATCCTACAGGCGCTGCCAGTGGCTCTGGCCGTGTGCGCCGTGGTGGTAGCTGGTACAACAATGCTTGGATCTGTCGCTCTTCGTTCCGTGGCGGCAGCACGCCCGGCCACAGCAGCAGCGATCTGGGTCTCCGCCTCGTACTCTCCGAGTAACGACCTTGTTCAGAAAATCCTAAGCTAATGAGATTCTCTGATGCTGCTCTCAGGGGAGGGGCGTAACGGAGTCGCTCCGAGAGAGAGCAGAATAAGAGAATCGAACAAATAAAATAAAATGAGAAGAATATTAACGACATTATTATTTACGATTTGCCTTATATCGACTTATGCCCAAGAGTTGAGTGTCAAGTCCTTCTCTCTTGCTTCCAACGACATTTCTGCCAGTTCGCAATTGAGACTTGATGGCAACGGCGATGCTTGTGCCCTTGTCAAAGTGTTGCTAGCAACACAAGGTGCATCTTTCGAGGGCAATGTGTGCGGAGATGTGAAGTACGATAAAGGTGAGTACTGGGTTTATATGACCGAAGGTTCCAAGTATCTGGAAATAAAGCACGATAGCTTTATAAAACTCTCGGTGAATTTTGCTGACTACGGCATAAATAGCTTGAAGGGCAAGAATACTTATGTGCTGACATTAGTGTTGCCTCAAAATCAGAATCAAGACAAGCAAGATCTCATAATTAGAGTGACACCTGACGATGCCATTATATTGATAGATGGCGATGTGGTAGAGACAAAGAAAGGGCAAGCATCACTTCGCCTACCAATAGGCAACCATAGTTACAATGCCACTAAGACTGGTTACATGAAGCAACAGGGCGAAATAAAACTCACTGCCGATGTGCCTGGTAAGTTGATTGTTGAATTGGATAAGAATAATGTTGCTGCTCAACCTAAAAAGAATGTCACTACGCAACCTCAACAGGCAGCCAAGACTCAAATACCTGCGCAACCTGCAAATCAAAACTCATCTTCATTCAGTGGCAATGTCCAGACCTTCACTGTTAAAGGTGTAAACTTTTCCATGATACCAGTAGAGGGAGGTACTTTCATCATGGGTGCGACATCAGAACAGGGCAGCGATATAGAACCTGATGAGAAACCCACTCACTCTGTAACCGTGAAAAACTACATGATAGGTGAGACCGAAGTAACCCAAGCACTTTGGGCGGCAGTCATGGGTAAAACAGTAGAACAAATATCAAATGAGCATGGGTGGAAAACATCGAGTGTAGGCTCAAATTACCCGATGTATGATATCTCATGGAATGATTGCCAAGAGTTTGTTCAGAAATTGAACGCCATCACCGGTAAGTCCTTCCGTTTACCTACCGAGGCGGAGTGGGAGTATGCATGCCGAGGTGGGAGAAAACAAAAAGGTTATATGTATAGTGGCTGTAATAATCTTGATGATGTTGCTTGGAATTGAAAAAATAGTGGTGACAAATATCTCAAAGGAACAGATGCAAATAGAGCTATTCATGACGAAGTCTCTTCTAATAATTGTACTGCCCATGTGGTCAAGACAAAACGGCCAAATGAATTAGGTTTATATGACATGAGTGGCAATGTTTATGAATGGTGTCAAGATTGGTACGACAAAAATTATTATAGCAACTCAAATTCTTTAAACCCTTCAGGTCCTTTGAGTGGTACTGACCGTGTATGTCGCGGTGGCAGCTGGTATCACTACATTAGGTACTGTCGTTCTTCTATTCGTAACTATGCCACGCCAGACTTTCGCCGTGACTACATTGGCCTGCGCTTAGCCCTCTAAGTTTACAAATCCACAAAGTTCATAAAATCCGCTGTCAGGCGGAAAAAATACTAAAGTTTTCGAAGAATCTTCATTGATAATGTGTATCTTTGCTGAAAATTAGCTTTATAAATCATAGACAATGGGCAGATTCATATATCCAGTAGATACCGACCAGTTCGCACAAATCCGCGAAGAGGGCAAAGTTTATGTTGACAAGACGGACATGGTGTTCGACCTTATCAGCAGGTATAAGTATGTCTTCCTCTCTCGCCCTCGTCGCTTCGGCAAGTCATTGCTGTGCAACACATTCAAGGCTTATTTCAAAGGTCAGAAGGAACTGTTTGAGGGTCTGAAGATCATGGAGCAGGAAAAGGAGTGGAAGACATATCCTGTACTGCACTTTGACATGAGCGAGATGCGTAACTGTACTTCTCTCCAGGAAATGACCGATGTGCTTGATGCTATGCTGGAGAAATACGAGACACTGTATGGAACCGCTAAGAACATTAGTGTTTTCGGTTCTCGTTTTGACCAGCTTATTCGCCACATTTATAACACTCAAGGCAAGAAGGTCGTAGTCCTCATTGACGAGTACGATACACCTTTGATGCGAAATCTCTACAATGAAAGCATGCTTGAAGGTATTCGCACTTTGCTTCGAGGCTTTTACCAGACGGTGAAAATGGATGGCGAGTTCCTGAAGTTCGTATTCATCACCGGCGTTACCAAGTTCTCCCAGCTCAGCATCTTCTCCGAACTCAACAACCTCTACCAGATTTCCATGCTTGATGCCTATTCTGGCATCTGCGGCATCACCCAGGAAGAGCTTGACACCACTCTTCGCCCTTGTGTGGAGGAATACGCCCAGAACCTCCGCATCACTACCGAAGAGGCATACTCCTTGCTGAAGAAGAACTACGATGGCTACCATTTCTCAGAGCATAGCAAAGACGTGTATGCTCCTTTCAGCTTGTTCAGGGCGTTGAACGACAATGACACCAAGAACTACTGGTTTGAGTCAAGCACTATGACGGCCTTGATAGAACATCTTCAGCATTACCCAATCAGGACAGCTTTGGAATATGATGGTGTGAGAGTGGCGGAAGATGAATTCAATGTTTCATGCGAATATGCTGACACGCCAATGCCTTTGCTCTATCAGAGTGGTTATCTCAGTATTGATAAGTACAACCCCAAACTCCGTTCTTTTATCCTGCATTTCCCAAACAAGGAGGTACGCAGTGGCATGGTGTCAGGCCTGATGCCTCTTGTGCTGAAGAAGACGAAAGCAGATAATAATAACCTGGCTGCAAACATGGCAGAGGCAATCATCGAGTGTGACTTATCTACAGCCCTCCGCAAACTCCGCTCATACATAGCAAAAATCCCTTACGACATCATCACAAAGGAAGAATGGGAGGATAAGGAGAGCCGTGAGTCTTTTTACAAGCTCCTGATGTACATGGTGTTCTCTATCCTCAACTCCATTGTTGACACCGAAGTGAAGAGCATTCTCGGTCGTGCTGATGTGGTGATAAAGACAAAAACCGACATCTTTGTCCTCGAGCTCAAGGTCGATGACACTGTTGACAATGCCCTAGCACAGATAGACGACAAAGGCTACAGCATCCCATACGAGGCAGATGGAAGAAGGGTGACTAAATGCGGCGTGAGCATTTCCTCCGAAGCTCGCAACATCACTCATTGGCGCATTGTTGATGTGGAAGGAGATGTCATTGATGAACAAAAATGGTAAACCTGGTGTGGTAAGATAAAATCAGAAAAAGCAAACAACATAAATAATGAGAAGAGTATTATCAACATTATTATTTACAATTTGCCTTATATCGGCTTATGCCCAAGAGTTGAGTGTCAAGTCCTTCTATTTTGCATCCAATGACATCTCTGGCAGCTCCCAATTGCGACTTGATGGCAACGGCGATGCTTGTGCCCTTGTAAAGGTGCAACTTGCCACACAAGGTGCAAAGTTCAGTGGCAACACCGTGGGCAATGCTCCATACAATAGTGGCGAATATTGGGTGTACATGACCGAAGGCTCAAAGAATCTGCAAGTCAGGCATGACAACTACCTGCCTTTGGATGTCAACTTCGCTGACTATGGCATAAATAGCTTGAAAGGCAAGATGACTTATGTGCTCACCTTGGCATTACCTGATAAAATTATTGTAGAACGAACACAGGACCTTGTAATAAAGGTCACTCCTCAGGATGCTAT
>JAGHVC010000104.1 GCA_018064505.1 Candidatus Minthosoma caballi
ATGCCTTCATGCATGGGTAAGATTGGTGCTCTCGGTCGTGTCCTCGGTCCTCGTGGTCTCATGCCTAACCCAAAGAGTGGTACTGTTACAATGGATGTTGCTAAGGCTATCCGTGAAGTAAAGCAGGGTAAGATTGATTTCAAGGTTGACAAGACTGGTATCGTTCACGCATCTATCGGCAAGGTTTCTTTCTCTGCTGAGAAGATTGCTGAGAACGCTCAGGAGTTCATCAACACAATCATCAAGCTCAAGCCTTCTACTGCAAAGGGTACTTATATCAAGAGCATTTATCTTTCAAGTACAATGAGTAAGGGTGTCAAGGTTGACCCTAAGTCTGTTGAATAATTAAAAAGATCAGAATCATGAAGAAAGAAGATAAAGGCTTACTTATTGAAAGTCTCGAACAGACTCTCAACGAATACGCACATTTCTATGTGGTAGATGTTACTGCTCTTAACTCACAGGCTACAAGCGATCTTCGTCGCGAATGCTTCAAGAACGACATTAAGCTTAAGGTAGTAAAGAATACTCTCTTCATCAAGGCACTTGACAAGATTGGCAATGCAGATTTCGATGCTCTCAAGCCAGCTGTTAAGAACAACACAGGTATTATGTTCTGTAATACTGCTAACAAGCCTGCTCGTGTCATTAAGGAATTCGGTAAGAATAACCATGACATGCCTGCTCTCAAGGCTGCTTTCGCAGAAGGTATGGTTTATGTTGGTGCTGAGAACCTTTCTACTCTCTGTGCTCTCAAGAGCAAGAACGAACTCATTGCAGATGTTATTGCTGCTCTCGAGTCACCAATCATGAATGTGATTAGTGCTCTCGAAAACCGCGAAGAAAAGGCTGCTGAGTAATATAATTAACAAGAAAAATTAACAACTTAATACATTAGACAAAATGGCTGATATTAAAGCTATGGCTGCTGAGCTCGTTGCGCTCACAGTACAGGAAGTAATTGATCTTAAGAATGAACTTAAGGAGACTTATGGAATCGAACCTGCTGCTGCAGCTGTTGTAGTTGCTGGTGGTGGCGAGGCTGCTGCTGCTGAAGAGAAGACTTCATTTGATGTTGTTCTCAAGAGCGCAGGTGCTGCTAAGCTCCAGGTAGTAAAGGCTGCTAAGGAAGCTCTTGGTCTTGGTCTTAAGGAGGCTAAGGACCTCGTTGATGCTGCTCCTTGCAATGTTAAGGAAGGTGTTGACAAGGCTACAGCTGAGGCTGTTAAGGCTGCTCTCGAGGCAGCTGGCGCTGAGGTTGAGGTTAAGTAATTTCCGACAACAAATAATCATGGTTAAGAATCCTCAGGTTGGGGGTTCTTAACCTTTTTGTGTCTATCAGGCTACAAACTATATTTCTAGATTTTCTAAAGTCTTCTAGATGGTCTAGATATCAAGGCTTTCTAGACTTTCTAGTATACTTCTAGTAAATTTCAAATTTTATATATAATGTCTCAAATCATCAATAACCGAGTAAACTTTGCCACTGTAAAGAACCCGATGCCTTATCCAGATTTCTTGGATGTGCAGCTTAAGTCTTTCCGTGACTTCCTTCAGTTGGACACTCCACCTGAGAAGCGTAAGAATGATGGTCTTTACAAGGTGTTCGCAGAGAATTTCCCAATTGCAGATACTCGTAACAACTTTGTTCTTGAGTTCTTGGACTACTATATTGATGCACCTCGCTACTCTATTGAGGAGTGTTTGGAGCGTGGATTGACATATAGTGTGCCATTGAAAGCAAAACTCAAACTCTATTGTTCTGACCCAGAGCACGAGGATTTCGACACTGTAATTCAAGATGTATTCCTTGGTCCTATTCCTTATATGACCGACAACGGTACTTTCGTCATTAATGGTGCCGAGCGTGTCGTTGTCTCACAGTTGCACCGTTCTCCTGGTGTGTTCTTCGGCTCTAGCGTGCATGCAAATGGCACTCCGCTGTTCTCTGCGCGTATCATTCCTTTCAAGGGCTCTTGGATTGAGTTTGCTACTGACATTAGCAATGTTATGCATGCTTACATTGACCGTAAGAAGAAGTTGCCAGTAACAACTCTGCTTCGTGCTATCGGTTATGAGAATGACAAGGACATCCTTGACATCTTCAGCCTTGCTGATGAGATGAAGGTGACTGAGTCAAACTTGAAGAAGGCTATTGGCCGTAAGCTTGCTGCTCGTGTCATCCATTCATGGAATGAAGACTTCGTTGATGAGGATACTGGTGAAGTTGTATCTATCGAGCGTAATGATGTCCTCGTTGACCGTGATAGCGAGATTACCGAAGATGTAATTGAAAGAATTATTGATTCAGGTGTAGAGACAATCCTCCTTCAGCGTGAGGATGCTAATACAGCTGACTTCTCTATCATATTTAATACTCTCCAGAAGGACCCAACTAACTCTGAGCGTGAGGCTGTAAACTACATCTATCGCCAGCTCCGTAATGCAGAGCCTGCAGATGATGCTTCAGCTCGTGAAGTTATTAATGGTATCTTCTTCTCAGACAAGCGTTACGACCTTGGAGATGTGGGTCGTTACCGTATCAACAAGAAGCTCAATTTGTCTATTGATCCTGAAATCCGCGTGTTGACTAAGGAAGACATTATTGAGATCATCAAGTATCTTGTTGAGCTTGCAAATTCTAAGGCTGTTGTTGACGATATTGACCACCTTTCTAATCGTCGCGTACGCACTGTAGGTGAGCAGTTGTCTAACCAGTTCGCAAGTGGTCTTGCTCGTATGAGCCGTACTATCCGCGAGCGCATGAATGTTCGTGACAACGAAGTATTCTCTCCAACTGACCTTATCAACGCAAAGACAATTTCCAGCGTTATCAATTCGTTCTTCGGAACAAACCCAATGTCACAGTTCATGGACCAGACTAACCCACTTGCAGAGGTTACTCACAAGCGTCGTTTGTCTGCCCTCGGTCCTGGCGGTCTCTCTCGTGAGCGTGCAGGTTTCGAGGTTCGAGATGTGCACTACACTCACTATGGTCGTCTGTGTCCTATCGAGTCTCCTGAAGGTCCAAACATTGGTTTGATTTCTTCTCTTTGTGTTTATGCTAAGATTAATGATCTTGGCTTCATAGAGACACCTTACCGTGTTGTTAAGCATGATGAAGAAACTCCAAGAGTTGACATCGATGTTGATAACATTGTTTACCTTTCTGCTGAAGAGGAAGAGAATAAGATTATCGGTCAGGGTAATGCTCCTCTTACAGATGATGGTCACTTTATCCGCAAGGTCGTTAAGTGTCGTCAGGATGCTGATTATCCAGTAGTTCCACCAACAGAGGTTGATTACATGGATGTGGCTCCACAGCAGATTGCTTCTATCGCTGCAGCTCTTATTCCATTCCTTGAGCATGACGACGCACACCGTGCCCTCATGGGATCAAACATGATGCGCCAGGCAGTTCCGCTTATCCGTACTGAAGCTCCTATCGTTGGTACTGGTATCGAGAAGCAGGTTTGTGAGGATTCACGCACAATGATTACTGCAGAAGGCAATGGTGTAGTAGAATATGTAGATGCAACAACAATCCGTGTTCTTTACGATCGTACTGAGGACGAGGAATTTGTAAGCTTCGAGCCTGCTCTCAAGGAGTACAAGATTCCTAAGTTCCGTCGTACTAACCAGAATATGACAATTGACCTCCGTCCTATTTGTGACCGTGGTCAGAGAGTAAAGAAGGGTGATATTCTCACTGAAGGTTATGCAACTGAAGCTGGTGAGCTTGCTCTTGGCCGCAACCTTCTCGTTGCTTACATGCCTTGGAAGGGTTATAACTATGAGGACGCAATCGTGCTCAACGAGCGTGTTGTTCGTGAAGACCTTCTCACTTCAGTGCATGTTGATGAGTATTCACTCGAAGTTCGTGAAACAAAGCGTGGCGTAGAGGAACTCACAGCAGATATCCCTAATGTCAGTGAAGAGGCAACTAAGGATCTCGATGAGAATGGTATCGTTCGTGTTGGTGCTCGCATTGAGCCAGGCGATATCCTCATTGGTAAGATTACTCCTAAGGGCGAATCGGATCCAACTCCAGAGGAGAAGCTCCTCCGTGCAATCTTCGGTGATAAGGCTGGTGATGTAAAGGATGCTTCACTCAAGGCTACTCCATCACTTTCTGGTGTCGTTATTGACAAGAAGCTCTTCTCTAAGGCTCAGAAGACTCGTGCTTCTAAGGCCGAGGATAAGAAGATTCTTCCTAAGTACGATCAGGAGTTCCAGGATAAGGTTGAGGGATTGAAGGAAATCCTTATCGACAAACTCCTTATGCTTACAGACGGCAAGCTCTCATGCGGTGTCAAGGACTTTATGGGTGCTGACATCATTCCTGTTGGAGCTAAGTTTATTGCTGGTGCTCTCGGCAACATTGATTATACTGCTGTTCAGCTCTCTAACTGGACAGACGATGAACATACAAACGAGCTTATTCGTGACCTCGTTATCAACTACCTCAAGCAGTACAAGATTCTTGATGCTGAGCTCAAGCGCAAGAAGTACGCTCTCACAATCGGTGATGAACTTCCATCAGGCATCATCCAGATGGCTAAGGTTTACATCGCTAAGAAGCGTAAGATTGGTGTTGGTGACAAGATGGCAGGTCGTCACGGTAACAAGGGTATTGTATCTAAGGTGGTTCGTCAGGAAGACATGCCATTCCTCGAGGATGGTACTCCTGTAGATATCGTACTTAACCCACTCGGTGTGCCTTCACGAATGAACATCGGTCAGATCTTCGAGACAGTGCTTGGTGCTGCAGGTAAGAAGCTTGGCGTTAAGTTTGCTACTCCTATCTTTGATGGTGCTCATCTTGAGGATCTTTGCGAGTGGACAGACAAGGCAGAGCTCCCACGCTATGGCCGTACATACCTCTATAATGGTGAGACAGGTCTTCGTTTCGACCAGCCAGCTACTGTAGGTGTAACTTACATGCTTAAGCTCGGCCACATGGTAGAAGACAAGATGCACGCTCGTTCTATCGGTCCTTACTCTCTCATCACTCAGCAGCCTCTCGGTGGTAAAGCACAGTTCGGTGGCCAGCGTTTCGGAGAGATGGAGGTCTGGGCGCTCGAGGCATTCGGTGCAAGCCATGTACTTCAAGAGATACTTACAATCAAGTCAGATGATGTTACGGGGCGTTCTAAGGCTTATGAGGCAATCGTCAAGGGCGAGCCTATGCCAACTCCGGGCATCCCAGAGTCTCTCAATGTGCTCTTGCACGAGCTCCGCGGACTTGGTCTCAGCATTACACTCGATTAATAAAAAAAGAATACAAAGATGGCTTTTAAGAAAGAATCAAAGATAAAGACAAATTTCACGAAGATACGCATCAATCTTGCGTCTCCAGATGAAATCCTCAACAACTCATGCGGTGAGGTGTTGAAGCCAGAAACCATCAACTATCGCACTTACAAACCAGAGCGTGATGGACTCTTCTGCGAGCGTATCTTCGGTCCTACAAAGGACTATGAATGCCACTGTGGTAAGTATAAGCGTATTCGCTATAAGGGCATCACTTGTGACCGATGCGGTGTTGAGGTAACAGAAAAGAAAGTTCGTCGTGAGCGTACAGGTCACATAGCGCTTGTTGTTCCTGTTGCACACATCTGGTATTTCCGTTCGTTGCCTAACAAGATCGGCTACCTTCTCGGTCTTCCAACCAAGAAGCTTGATGCTGTAATCTATTATGAAAAGTACATCATCATTCAGGCTGGTATTGCTGAGAATGAAGAAAAGAATATTTTTGATAATGAGCTCCTTTCAGAGGAAGACTACTATGAAATCATGGATAGTCTTCCAGAGGATAATGAACTCAAGTCTGATGATGATCCAGAGAAGTTCATCGCAATGATGGGTGCAGAGGCTATCGAGTACATGCTCAAGCGTGTTGATCTCGAACACCTCGCAAACGAGCTTCGTGCTGCTGCAAACGAAACAGGTTCTGCTCAGCGCAAGGCAGAGGCTTTGAAGCGACTCCAGGTTGTTGAATCATTCCGTGCAAGCCAGGGTAAGAGCAAGCCAGAGTGGATGATTATGCACAACATCCCAGTCACTCCTCCTGATCTTCGTCCACTCGTTCCGCTGGATGGTGGCCGTTTCGCAACTTCAGACCTCAACGACCTCTATCGTCGTGTAATCATACGAAACAACCGTCTTAAGAGACTCATAGAGATTAAGGCTCCAGATGTGATTCTTCGCAATGAGAAGCGCATGCTTCAGGAAGCAGTTGACTCTCTCTTCGACAACTCTCGTAAGAGCAGCGCTGTGAAGAGCGAGAGCAACCGTCCACTCAAGTCTCTTTCTGATGCCCTCAAGGGTAAGCAGGGTCGTTTCCGCCAGAACCTCCTCGGTAAGCGTGTTGACTACTCAGCTCGTTCGGTTATTGTTGTAGGTCCTGAACTTAAGATGGGTGAGTGCGGTCTTCCAAAACTTATGGCTGCAGAACTCTACAAGCCATTTGTGATCCGTAAGCTCATTGAGCGTGGCATTGTGAAGACAGTTAAGTCTGCAAAGAAGATCGTGGATCGTCGTGACCCAGTTATTTGGGACATTCTTGAGTATGTAATGAAGGGACATCCTGTTCTTCTCAACCGTGCCCCTACACTCCACCGTCTTGGTATTCAGGCATTCCAGCCTAAGATGATTGAAGGAAAGGCAATTCAGCTTCACCCACTTGCATGTACAGCGTTCAACGCCGACTTCGATGGTGACCAGATGGCCGTTCACCTTCCACTCTCTAACGAGGCAGTTCTCGAGGCTCAGCTCCTCATGCTTCAGAGCCACAACATCCTCTCTCCAGCCAGTGGTGAACCTATCACAGTTCCTTCACAGGATATGGTGCTTGGTCTCTACTATATATCTAAGGTACGCCCAGGCGCACTTGGCGAAGGCCTCACATTCTATGGCCCAGAAGAGGCAACTATTGCTTACAACGAAGGTCGCGTAGATGTGCATGCTCCAATCAAGTGTGTTGTTAAAGACATTGATGCTGATGGCACTCCAATCAAGCACATGGTTGAGACAACAGTAGGTCGTATCATCGTGAATGAGGTTATTCCTGATGAGATTGGCTACATCAACGAGGTAATCGGAAAGAAGGCTCTTAAGAAGGTTATCACAAAGGTTATCAAGGGAGTAGGTATGGCTCGTGCATGTGAATTCCTTGATGGTATCAAGAATCTCGGCTATCGCAAGGCATACGAAGGTGGTCTTTCGTTCGTGCTTGATGACATCATCATCCCTGAAGAGAAAGAGCAGATCGTGCAGGATGGCCATGATACAGTTGACCAGATCACAGGTAACTACCAGATGGGTCTCATCACAGACAAGGACCGTTACCAGCAGGTTGTAGAAACTTGGACTAAGGTTAATGA
>JAGHVC010000009.1 GCA_018064505.1 Candidatus Minthosoma caballi
GGATGAAAAACAATGAGGGGCTTACTGAAAAGAAAAAGTCACTCAACTCCTGTGTTTCAAGGGGAAGAGTGACTTTGTATGATGTTTAGCGGACAGTAATAATATTAAGTGTCTAGTTTTCATTACAATACTTAGTTCGGATACAGCATATAAGTACAAAAAATACAGCGACAATCAACTTTCAAACGAAGTGATTGTCGCTGTAATTATAGATGCAGGTATTAGTACCTGTAGCTTATCGATAGATTACTTAACTGACATCTGGAGGCGTGACTGGCCTGTGACAGTGTTCTTGATGATGAATGCGCCACGCTGGCCTGTGAGGCTGTAGATCTTGCGGCCCAGGCTAGAGCCACCTGTGATCTGGCCTGCATATACACCAGTTGTTGTGTAAACATCATACTTAACTTCTGTGAGCTCAACAACCTCGCTTATGGCAGTTGGCTCAACGCACTTCAGTTCAATCTTGTCGATGTTGCAGTTAGCACCTGTGATAGTGATGCGGAGCGTGAGAGGACCTTCTTCAAGGGTTCTCTGAGTGTTGCTGTTCACTTCCTTGTATGTGTCCCAGCTGTTGCTTGCAGTCTGTGGAACAGTTACAGCCCAAAGTGTTGTTGCCTTGCCATCAACTACTTTGCTGATAGAGAAGCGTGAGCCTGTGCCGCCTGCAGAAACTGTAGATGTGCATACATACTTACCAGCTTCCTTCACATTGACGGTGTATTCCAGCCACTCGTTTGTTGCTGTGTAGCCGATAGCATATCCGCCATTACCTGTAACGATGTCAACACCGCCATTATCAGTACGATACTTAGAGGCACCTTCGTCTTTTTCGTCTGAGTCATGATAAGTAAGTCCTTCTTCGCCAGTGTCGAAATTCTCTGCCTGGATGATGCCTGGAATATCTACGACTTGGTTCTTGTATGCAGAGCGCTTAGCTGTTGCAGTGAGAGTGAATGTTGCAATGTTCGACTCCTTGCCTTCGCTATCAGTAGCGATTGCCATGATTTCGTAAGTTCCCTTAGCAGCAGGCTTGTATTCGTAGTCAAATGGAGCTTCTGTGATTTTCTTGCCTAACAAGCCACCAACATAGAAAGTAACGCTCTGTACATCAATTCCTTCTGGCACATTTGCTGAGATTACAGCAGGAGTGCCTGCCATGGTTTTCTTTGTGTCTGAGGTCAATGCAATCTGGAGATCCTCGTTCACCTCAGTCTTTTTGAATGTAATCTTATCGATGTTGATTACATAAGTGCCAGAGCCGCCAGCAATATTGAGACGGATTACCTGTTCGCCAGCCTCAAGTGGGATGCTGAGACGGTTGTGAGCAGTCTTGTATGTGCTCCATGAGTTTGTCTTTGCAAGAACAACCTTGTTGTCTGTGAGAGGAGTAAGCTCGCCAGACTTGCTGAGTGCAAGGCTAATAGCTGCGCCTTCCTCAGGAGCAGAGTAGCTGATGTCGTAAGAATAGAGACCTGCTTCCTTCACATTGACGGTGTATTCCATCCATTCGCCAACCTCACAGTAACCAATAGCCTTGCCAGTACCGCCATTCACGATATCTATGCCGCCTGTGTCAGAGCGGTAAGATGCAGCGTCACCTTCCTTCTTGCTGTTATTGTCGTGGAATGCAATGCCATCAGCACCGCTGTCGAAGTTCTCTGCCTGAATGACGCCAGGAATCTCGGCGATTGTGTTCTTGTAAGGTGCTCGTGGGTTGCAAACTGTGACAGTAGAGTAGCGCTCGAAAGTAGAGCCGTCGGTGTTTGTAACCACAGCTTTAAGTTCGACAGAACCAGTTGTCTCAGGTGTGTATTCAGCAATGTATGGTTCCTCAGTCATTGTCGCAACGAGAGCATTCTTAGCATAAAGCTCAACCTTTTCGATTGTCTTTGTTCTCATTTTTGCGCGAACTGTGATCTTGCTTGTCTTGTTCTTCTCGATGTTGAGAGCCTCAGGCTTAACATACACAGAAGCTTCCTTCTTCATGCCAGGGAATGGGCTCTTTGCATTCTTAGCAGCATCTGACTTCATGTACTCGCGCAGCCAAGTCATAGCAGGACGGTCTTTGCCGTTCTTTATGATGCCCGAGTTTTCCACCCATGTGCGGCCGTGGATGTATCCCCAGAGAGTTACACCTGCCACATAATCCTGCTCCCACATGTAAGGAATCTGCTCCTTATAGCGCTGAAGCTGAGCGTTGTCGTCAGCTGCGTTGATGTCATACTCTGTACTGTACATAGGCATCTTGAGCGCACTCTGAAGCTTTGTCATCGAATTCTTGAAATTGGTGAAAGAGCAATCGGTGAGGTCGTGCGACTGACATCCGTAAGCATCGATAGGAGCACCAGCATTGCGAAGCGTCTTCACAAGGTCGATGTACTGATCTGTATTCCACTGGAAAGTGTTGAAGTCGTTGTAGATAAGGATTGCATTTGGCCAGCGCTCGTAGGCAAGCTCAAACGCTTTTATGAGCCAGTCATAGCCTGTCTTACCTGTGCCGCCAAGAGCCTCGATGAAGTATGGAGTGCCTGGCTGATGACCAGTGATTGCCTCGTTCACAACATCGATAAGCTGAAGGTCAGGGTAGTGCTTTTTCACAGCGTCCATCCACTGCACAATCTCCTTGTATCTCTGCTCAGGAGTCTGCTTCTCCAGCCATGAAGGATACTGAGCGCCCCACACCAAAGCGTGGAACTTGAAAGGGAAATTGTGGCTCTTAGCATAGTTGTAGGCATTGTCGCTGCCGCCCCAGTTGAAGCTGTTGTTAGTGCCCTCGATAGATCCCCACTTCGACTCGTTCTCGCAAGTGATTTGGTTCCAGAGCGTGTAGTACTTCTCATTGCCAGTGTCCACCTGATAGCCAGTCGTAATGTTGCCCAGAAACTTATCTGGGTTTGACGATAGCTGTGCGTTTGCATTAGCTGCAATCATGCTACCTGCCAGTAAAACAGTTCTTAATAGGTTAATTTTCTTCATGTTTTTATTTTAATAATATAAGATTGCTATTGCTATGTAATTTTTCCAGAAGTAAATGCAAATGTACGAATTTGCAGTACAATAGTAAAATAAATCCATTAAAGATTGCAGTTTTCACAAGAAAAAAGCGCTAAAAAGGTATCAAATGTATATGCGCTCGAGAATAAATGATTACATTTGCATTCGATTTCTAGATATATAATGATTAGGACTTACTTAAATATACTTTATATTTTCTCATTAATGCTATTGCTTGGGATTTCGTTCTCTTTGCCAGTAAAAGCGCAGGAGCAGAGCGACACTATCGTGCGAGCAAGCAGAATTGAGAGAGTGAGAGAGAAAAGGATTCTGGTGCAAAGTAAAGTGGATCGCATTCTCGACAAGCACCAGCGCATCACTACCGACACTCTCTATATTTCCCGTCCTGAACAGCCTCTGACCATTCGAGTGAAGACAGACATCTATTCAAACTCGATGCGTTTCCATTCGCGTCATGATGATAACACGACTGCTACATACGAAATAAAGAGTGCACTGAAAGAAACCATAGGTTTTTCTGCCAACTATCGTGGCATATCCCTTTCCCTCTCTCTCAATCCAAAACATATTCTTGGCAAAAACTCAGACATTGAATATCAGCTGAATTTCTACAGAAACTCATTTGGAGCAGATATTACTTACAGCTACCTTCACTCATTCAAAGGCAAGGATAATATAGGGATATACAATGGTTGGTATGATTTGCCAAACACCCTTCACGAGGGACTTTCAATCAATGGCTACTGGGTGTTCAACAGACGCCGATTCTCCTATCCCGCCGTGTTCTCCCACTCATGGATTCAGCGTCGTAGTGCAGGTTCATTCCTTGTTGGTGCTTCTGGCTACATAGGAGCTCTTGACCTTGGCGATTTCTATGACGATATTCCTCAGATGCATGGCCGAGAGCTAAATCGAATCACTATGTCACATATCTCAGTCGGTGCAGGCTATGGATATAATTTAGTTACTCCCAATCGTAAGATGCTCATTCACCTCTCGGCAATGCCAACCATGATTGTGTGGAAGAACTATAAGCTGCACTACAATGATGGCAATGAAAATATGACCACCGACCCTCTTGGAATGTTTATGGTGGCACGAGGCGGATTCACCTATTCGTGGAAAAAATACTTTGCAGGGGCAAATGGTGTATTAAACTTTTCGCTGATAGGACTCGAAACAGATGTTTCTCATTTTAATGAGAAATTAAATATCCGTTTCTACATCGGAATAAGGATTTAGTGACGACAAAATGATTTTTTAATCGTCACTTAGCTCTTTCTGCGGAATAGAAACTCTTGATTTTGTTTTGCAATATGACTGAGATTTTCTACCTTTGTCGCGCATTTATGCACTTATGAGAATTACAATAACCAAAATCACACATAAATATGAAACACTATAAAAGCATATTCCTTGCCACAGCTGTTGCAGCAATACTTACTGCTTGTGGCACTTCAAGCACAGTTCCTGTCACTGGTCGTAAGCATCGCTTGCTCGTAGATGATGCGTCTATGCTGAGCCTCAGCACCCAGCAGTACAAGCAGTATATGACTCAGGCAAAGGTGTCAACCGACAAGCAAAACACGCAGATGGTTGAGAGAGTAGGTAGACGCCTTGCAAATGCCGTTGAGACATACCTGAAGAACAATGGCTTTGCCAATGAGATTCAGAATTTCAAGTGGGAATTCAGCCTTGTCCAAAATAAGGAAGTCAATGCATTCTGTATGCCAGGTGGCAAGATAGTGGTGTATGAAGGAATCCTTCCTGTCACAAAAGACGAAACATCGCTTGCTATCGTTCTTGGCCACGAGATAGCACATGCTGTTGCAAAGCATAGTGCTGAGCAGATGAGCAAGCAGCAGAGAGCAAACACAGGCTTGCAGATTGGCGCAGGCTTGCTTTCAGTTATCAGTTCCGACCAGGCAATCAACAGTGCAGCAACAAATGCAGCATCAACAGGTCTCAGCTTGCTCAATCTCAAGTTCTCTCGCGATCATGAGTCAGAAGCCGACCGCATAGGCTTGATATTTGCAGCAATGGCAGGTTACAATCCTGCAAATGCCGTAGCATTCTGGCAGCGCATGGCAGCTTCTTCCAGCAGCAATACTCCTGTCTGGATGCGTACTCACCCAACAGACGAGAAGCGCATCTCCGACATTCAGAACAAGTTCCTTCCTGAAGCTCAGAAGTATTACAAAGCTCAGTAGTAAGTAATCATAAAATGATATAGAACTTGCCCCATGCCAAGCAAGTGAATAAATATTCATATTGCATAGCATGGGGCAAGTTCTATATCATTACTTTTAACTTATAACTCTAATCTCTTACCTTTTAAGTGTATGTTAGAATTGCTTTGAACCATACACAAGCTCTGTGCCATCTCCAGGAGTTGCGTTCAAAACAGAAATGATGTTGTCCTCAAACTTCACATACACCTTGCTTGTGTTTGGCTCGCCGTCAGCATTCAGCTTGCTCAGCATCAGTTGTTTCTGAGCATCGGTAAGCTTGTCTATGTCGAAGAACTCACAATCGTAATTATCCTTCAACACATGCTTTATCAAGTCATCGCCATACTTAATGTGAAGTACATCATCTTCGGTATCATACTTCATGCCAGAAGTCCCTTCGTCAAAGTTATACCCAAAGTATGCCTCCTTTCTGTGAGAAAAGACAAGCTTTCCATCCATAATCATTCCAACCATTATGTACGACCAACCTTCGAATTCGTCTTTGTCGATGCCAATCACAAGTCCAGCATACTTTCCCTTTGTGATAGGGTAGAATTCGTATGACTCGTTGATGTCGCTTATAGTCACAGGTGCAATGTCGGCAGCTATAGTTGCTTTCTTTGCAATATAGGCAGGAAAATTGTCATCAGAGTTGCCGATGCTCACTTCCCAGAAGTCTGCGGTGCTCTTTACAGAGCCAATAACCTCATGTTGTACAAGGCAATACGGATAAGAATCAAGTTCTTCATCAAGATCATCACTCCACATATATCCGCAGTTGTCGGTCTCGGGTTCGCATCCAAAATAAAGCGTTGGAGCCGATGTGTCAGGAGCTTTGATGTAGTTCACAGCTTCACCACTTGTAGTTAACACCTCCATTGCATTAGGTGAGCAGTAGCGGAAATTCAGCGTTTGTGCGTTCATTGCTAAGCTCATTGCCAAGCCAGCAACTGCCAATGTGATTTTTGACTTCATATCGTTTGTTTTTTTTGTTATATATTTTCTTCGTTAATTGTCATGGCCATCGTAGCGAAGCGCATGGTCACGGCCTTCGTTTATCCAATCATCGTCATGTGATAGCCCATTCTCTTCAGCTGCACAGCTGCTCCCATCATATACATCTGATGCAAGCATTGAGTGTATGCCTCAAATGCAGCCTTTGTGCCTGGCTCAATGTGCTGATGGTGCAAGTTGCTGAAAGTGCGTGATGCACACTCTGCCACAAGGGCATTCAGTTTGTCATATTCCTTGCCTTTCAGGCCCAGCACATCTTCTCTGATGTACTCGTCCATGCAGTCATATCCTCGCTTATCTCTCAAGATAAGGTAAAGATTCTCCACGGCATCATACTTTGCCCAATCCACATCCCAGAATTTTGCCACCGCCATTCCGATGTACATCATCCAGCCAAGCGACACTGTTGGATAGCCGTTAAACTCCCTTATGCCGTCTGGGATATAAGCAGTTGCAATCTGTTGCCATTTGCCCAGGATGTCTGGTGCGTCAGGTAGCATCTCATCCACTTCTCCTTGGCTTTTCAAGTATGTGTAAAGATCTTGATTTACAATTGTTTCAATATTCATGTTCTTATTATTATTTAACTTCCATAACTTCTTTAACTTCCCAAATTATGTCTTGTGATGCGAGCCAGATAGTCATAGTGCTCGCCCTCGGTGATAATCTCAGTGTCAAAGCCATGCTTTGCAGCTTCTTCTGTCAAGGTATCCGCATCGATGTAGAGCCATTCAAACTCATCTCCCTTGATGTTTTTGTACTGCATCTGATACACAAGCTCTCCGTAGTACTGCTCATCCTCAGGCAGATAAATAATTCCGTCCTCTTCTTCGAAAATGTAGCAGATGTCCGATGAATCAAGCAGCAGCTGTCCGTCTTCGCTCAGGATATTGTCTATTTGTTCAAAGAAACGAGGCAGCTTAGCTATTGTACCTGCAATGCCAATGCCATTCATCAGCATCAGCACCGTGTCATATTTGCCTTCCATCGTGAAGAAATCCCTGCATTCAGCTTTTTCAACACCTTGCTCCTTCATAGCCTCCACCGACAATTCCGAGATGTCTATTGCCACCACATCCTTGCCCATGTCTTGCAAAGCTAAGCTATGACACCCAGCACCAGCACCAACATCCAGAATGCGTCCCTTTGCCATCTTCAAGGCATCTTGTTCCACATTCGGCATTTCATCGAAGCTGCGAAAAAGCGTTTCCACAGGAATCTCATCTTCCTCAAAGTCAGGCGAGAACACTCTCAGTCGTCCAGCCTTTCCATTCTTCAGGAAATCAGCTATTGCCGTTCCCATTGGATCCTTCATATCTTTCATTTTTTTATATGCACCCCGTCCGCATGGCTCTCCTCCCCTCACAGGGGAGGCTGGGAGGGGTCTTTCTTTACCTACACGCTCACTCCATACTCGTGCTTCACTTCTTCCATCACGAAAGTGCTTTCAAGCGAAGCAATATTCTCATGATGTCCGAGCACATTCAGCAAGAACTGCTGATAGTACCTCATGTCGGGCGATTGCACCCTCAGCATGTAGTCGAAGCTGCCCGAGATGTTGTAGCACTCCGTCACCTCAGGTATGCCTTTCACCATTTCAGAAAATGCAATTGCGGCATCGCTATTCATGTGGCGGAGTTTCACGCTGCAAAACACGGTGAATCCCTTGTTCAGCTTGTTGGCATCAAGAATTGTGGCATACTGCTTGATGATGCCCGAACGCTCAAGTCGCTTCACGCGCTCGTACACGGGCGTAGTTGATAGATGAACGATTGCAGACAGCTCTTTGTTTGTCAGTCGTGCATTGTTTTGCAATGCTTTCAGTATGTCCTTATCCTTGTCGTCTAAAATACTTGATTCTGCATCTAGTGCCATTTTTGTCTTCTTTTAGTGGTTTTATTCTGTAAAACGATGCAAATTTAGCAATATTTTCTAAAGTTCACAATCTTCTTGTGAAAAATTTTCTGCCATCGTAACTTTGCACTCGAAATCAAAAAACAACGAATAATATTAACAATAAAAAAATACAACATCATGGCAACAAACAATTATCACATCGAAACACTTGCCCTTCATGTAGGACAGGAACAACCAGATCCAGCAACTGACTCACGCGCAGTGCCAATCTATCAGACAACATCTTATGTGTTCCGCAACTCGCAGCATGCAGCCGACCGCTTCGGTCTTCGTGACGCTGGCAACATCTATGGTCGTCTCACCAACTCCACTCAGGGCGTGTTTGAAGACCGTATAGCAGCCATCGAGGGTGGTGTAGCAGGTCTTGCCGTTGCATCAGGAGCAGCAGCTGTCACTTACGCTTTGCAGAACATCCTTCAGGCAGGCGACCACATCGTGGCAGCCGACAACCTCTACGGTGGCTCTTTCAACCTCATCACGCACACGCTTGCAACTCAGGGCATCACAAACACTATTGTTAAGGTAAACGACCTCGATGCTCTCGAGGCAGCCATTCAGCCAAACACAAAGGTTGTCTATGCTGAGACATTCGGCAATCCAAATTCTGATGTCACAAACCTTGAAGGCGTAGCAGAAGTAGCTCATCGTCACGGAGTTGTATTCATCGTTGACAACACTTTTGCCCCAGTTCTTATTCGCCCTCTCGAGCATGGAGCCGACATCGTGGTTATTTCAGCCACAAAGTTCATAGGCGGTCATGGCTCATCTCTCGGTGGCGTAATCGTTGATGGCGGCAAGTTCGACTGGAAAGCCAATGCCGACAAGTATCCATCCATTGCAAAGCCAGATCCATCCTACCACGGTGCCGTCTTTGCCGGTGTAGCAGGAGCAGCAGCATTCGTCACTCGCATTCGTGCCGTCATCCTCCGCGACACAGGTGCAACTCTTTCTCCTTTCAATGCATGGATTCTCCTTCAGGGCACAGAGACACTTCCTCTTCGCATTGAGCGTCATGTAGAGAACGCACTCAAGGTTGTTGACTTCCTTGCATCGCATCCAAAGGTTGCCAAGGTCAACCATCCTTCGCTTGCTTCTCATCCAGACAACGCGCTCTATCAGAAGTACTTCCCTAACGGAGGCGGCTCAATCTTCACATTCGAGATCAAGGGCGGCGAGAAAGAAGCATGGGCATTCATCGACAACCTCAAGATCTTCTCACTCCTTGCAAATGTGGCAGATGTCAAGTCGCTCGTCATACATCCATACACAACAACTCACTCACAGATGAGCCCAGAAGAACTCGCTCAGCAGCACATCACACCTGCCACAGTTCGCCTCAGCATCGGTGTAGAGCACATCGACGACATCCTTGCCGACATCGCTCAGGCACTTGACAAAGTAGAGTAATACGATTCGTTTCACTACGATAACGATGACGATAACAATTCGTTTCACTACGATAACACAAAAAACAATAAAACCCCAATTTTTTCGTTAATTAATCAGACACAGTCCAAAGAATTCAATTCTTTGTAAAAAATAAAAATCATCATGGCCAAAATAGCATCACAACTCACAGAGCTCGTCGGTTCAACACCGCTTCTTCAGCTCAACTCATTCAGTAAGAAAGAACAGCTTGCAACATCCATCGTTGCAAAAGTAGAATATTTCAACCCAGGCGGCAGCGTAAAGGATCGCGTTGCACTCAACATGGTTGAGCAGGCAGAAAAGAATGGCAAGCTCAAGCCAGGAGCAACAATCATCGAGCCTACATCAGGCAACACAGGCGTTGGTCTCGCCCTCGTCAGCGCAGTCAAGGGCTACCATCTCATCCTCACAATGCCTGAAACCATGAGCATAGAGCGTCGCAAGCTCGTTGCAGCCTACGGAGCCGAGGTTGTGCTCACACCAGGCAGCGCAGGCATGAAAGGCGCCATTGCAAAGGCAGAGGAGCTTCGCGACTCTATCCCTGGCAGCATAATCCTTCAGCAGTTTGAGAACCCCGACAACCCATCTGCTCACTACTCAACTACAGCAGAAGAAATCTGGCGCGACACCGACGGCAAGATTGACATCTTCGTTGCAGGTGTAGGCACAGGCGGCACAGTCAGCGGAGTGGGCAAGCGCCTCAAGGAACTCAATCCAGCCATTCGCATCGTAGCCGTTGAGCCAGCATCATCAGCCGTACTCTCAGGCGAGCCAGCAGGAGCGCACAAGATTCAGGGCATCGGTGCAGGTTTCGTGCCAAAGACATTCAATCGCGATGTAGTTGACGAAATCATCAAGGTAGAGAACGACGCAGCCATCCTCACAAGCCGCAAGCTTGGAGCCACAGAAGGCCTTCTCGTAGGCATCTCATCAGGAGCCTCAGCCTTTGCTGCATCTCAGCTCGCCAAGGATCCAGCCAACTCAGGCAAGCTCATCGTAGCTCTCCTCCCCGACACAGGCGAGCGCTACCTCTCCACAGTCCTCTACGACACAGAGAATTATCCTCTCTAACTTGCCATTAGCAAAATAGCGCAATACGATTATGCCTCCGAGTCATGTGCCCGGAGGCATTTTTAGTTTCAGCAAAGTGCAGCAATTGCTGGAAACAAAGACTGAGAAGCAAAGCTATTTCGAAACAAAGACAGCAAGGGAGTTTACAAGTGTAAGTGCAAATACACGAAGTACCACAAAGAAATAACTCACATTTCGAGCAATAGCTAAGCAGTCGTTGCCCGAAACGCAGTAAGACTGTTGCCCGAATCGTCTTAACGCTGTTCCCCGATAAGCCTTAAGGCTGTTCGGGCAGTCGGTATGCGGTAACTGCCGTGAAAGTCAAATCATTATGCTTGATGTTCCCAAAACATCATAGTGAATATAAAGGCAGTCTTACACAAATATTGTAGTTCGAGTAAAGAAATCCAGCCCAATCTTCTCGTTTTCGTATGAAATTTTGTAAACTTGCAAAAGATTGTACCTGAATGAGGAAGACGAGAATGAATAAATCTACCATAGAGCCATAAAACGGACTCCTATCCGCTAATATAAATAGTCATTGTACGAAGTCCGCCCTGCGCTCTAATAATATAGCTTTTGCAAAGATAATGCTTTAATTCCTAATACGAATTGTTTGCTATCAGAAATTTACATCATCAATAGTCCTTGATGATGCACTTGTGTTGTCTATGTCCCCATTTGTTGGTGCCATTTTTTCATAAAAAAGCACGCACAAACACCCACCTTCGCCAGCCTGATTTCACGCAATTTGTTTTTTTTATCTTGATAATCTTTGATTATTATGAAATAATGATGTAACTTTGTGGATAGTAAAACAAATAATGTATTCAAAATGCAATAGCAAAGGATTTCTTATTCGGCAATCCCAAGGATGTTGACGAGGCAACCATAAGTTTCATTCTGGGGTTAGACCACAAACAAATGATAATGCCAAAGCGGTCCTAACCCGATAGAAATTTGCTGGCACAACATTATGAGAAATTTACAAAAATAGCAATATAAAAAGCATCAACATGGCAGTACCAATATTTGAAGATTTTCTCTACCCATTCCTGTTGCAGATTCGCGACAAGGACGTAAATACAAAGGAGATGAAGCAAGCACTCATCGAGCACTTCAACCTCAGCGAGGAGGATTGTGCGCTTATGACTAAAAGCGGCTCTTCGTCTCAGGTCAGCGACCGCATCAATTGGGTACGTCAATACTTGCGCAGAGCTTTGTTTGTGGACATTCCGCAGCGAGGCGTTTATCGCATTACGGAATGTGGCAAGGATTATCTGAAGAACCATACCGACCTTCGCAAGCAGGATCTCATGGCTTACCCTGAGTTTGCTGCATACGCTGGTGGTTCGGCAACCACAAAGGCAGATACTACAACAACTGCACCAGTTGTTGAAACCGAACTCACGCCAACCGAAATGTTGGAGCAAGCCTATCACAGCATTGTGGACGATCTCGCTGCCGACCTTCTTCAGAAGACGCTTGATCAATCGCCTCAATTCTTCGAGCATCTGGTGGTTGACCTGTTGGTAAAGATGGGTTATGGAGGTTCGTTTGCCAACTCTGCCAAGGTGACGCAATACGTTCATGACGATGGAATTGACGGAATCATCTACGAAGACAAGTTAGGGCTTGACAAGATTTACATCCAAGCCAAGCGGTACAAGCCAGACAACACCATCGGCAAGCCACAGATTCAGCAGTTCGCTGGTGCGCTCGATGAGCAGAAGGCAACCAAAGGTGTGTTCATCACAACAAGCAACTACAGCAAGGAAGCTCGCTCATACGTGGACAAACTCAGCAAGAAGATTGTCCTCATCGATGGTCAGGAGTTAGCGCGCTACATGATAGAGTATAACGTGGGCGTCAGTACCAAACACGTCTATGAAGTAAAACGAATTGATTCAGATTATTTTGAAGAGTAATGGCAAAAACACAATACAATGTAATTGACCTATTCTGTGGATGCGGAGGAATGTCACTCGGCTTTGAGCAAGCCGGGTTCGATGTGCTATTGGGCATTGACTTGTGGAAGGATGCACTCGTTACATTCAGCAAAAATCATAAGATTGGCAATACACTCTGTGCAGATCTTGCAAACCTTAAAGCAGAAGAGGTAGAAACGGAGATTGGCAACAAAAAAGTTGACGTAATCATTGGTGGACCTCCGTGCCAAGGCTTCTCCATTGCAGGTAAGCGCATTGTAGAGGACGAACGAAACAGCTTATACAAGTCATTCGTTAGGATGGTCGCACACTTCAAGCCAAAAGCGTTTGTGTTAGAGAACGTACCTAACATTCTTTCTATTGGTGATGGCATTGTTAGGGATGCTATCATTGGCGACTTTACACAACTCGGCTATACCGTGGTAACAAAAGTGCTGACAGCATCTGACTATGGGGTGCCTCAGAATCGAAAACGTGCTTAATTATGGATATAGTAAGACGTAAACCTGAAAAGGGCAGTCCGTGGACAAGAGAAGAAATGATCCTTGTCTTAAACTTGTACATGAAGATACCATATGGAAAGATGTACAAGTCATACCCAGCTGTTAAAGAATTAGCAGAACTCATGGGGCGCTCTCCAAGTACAGTTGCAATTAGGCTAAGTAATTTCGCTTCATGTGATCCAATTCTCAGAGAACGAAACATCAAAGGTATGGCAGATGGTAGAAAACGTTGCCAACCTTTCTGGGATGAATTCTTTCAAAACAAGGATGCGCTTATCTATGAAAGTGAACGTATATTAGCAGAGCTTCAAGGCATGACCATAGAAAGCAAATACGAAAAAGAACTCAAAGATATTCCTGCACATTTGAAAGGTGAAACACGCATCCGAGAGGTTAAGACAAGAGTTAATCAGAATGTGTTTAGGAAGATCGTCTTGGCAAATTACGATGGAAAGTGTGCATTGACTGGCATTGATATCCCAGAACTTCTCGTTGCAAGTCACATTATACCATGGGCAGATAACGAAAAGGAAAGACTGAACCCGGAAAATGGCATTTGCCTTTCTTCTTTGTACGACAAATCCTTTGATATCGGCTTGATTTCTTTCGACGAAAACTTGCGAGTGATATTTTCTCAGAGGCTAAAACAAAATGTAGGTAAGGAATACTATGACCAATATTTTATCCCAATACAGGGAAAAGGCTTAGAATTGCCACAAAAATATCTTCCACAACAAAAATTCCTGGAATGGCACAGAGATTCAATTTTTGAGAAATGATAAAGAATTACGAAGCACTATTAAATAAGATTATGACTCAAGAAGAGTTGGCAGAGACCTATAAGACATTTGCAAGCGAACAGGAATTTGTCAATTATCTTATTTCTTTACCTATAATCAATCGCCATGATTGGGCAGAAGAAAGTATGGATACTCCTATACATGAGTTTATCAACAAGCGATTGAAAGCTTTTGGGGTTGAAACACTAAAATTAGAACGGGCTACGTATTGGGAGAATTTTATAAAATACAATCAAAATCCTAAACGTGGCGATTGGATTGTCTATGCTCTTGCATGTTATGATGCCTTTATCAGAAGGCATGGTTATAGATTGATTCTTGCAGACACGTTAGATGATACCTATAGAATCATGGTCGTGGAGAAAGCTAATGCGACAAAACTTCATCAAATCAAGTCAGAACAGATTTCCTTCAAATATGTGAATTGAATGACACGCGAAGAAGCCATAGCAGCAGGCATGGAGGTGCATGAGATACAGCACTCGATGAAGAGACGCACTCCATGGCACGACTACAGTCGCAAGGGTACATATATGCTGACTCTTGTGGTGAGGGAACGTGCGGCTTTGTTTGGTCAGTTGAAAGGAAATTTGAATGGTAATATTGCTCCTTATGTTGATTGTTCCATGCTCGGAATGGCTATTAAACAAGAAGAAATTCAGAAGATCCACCACTTCTATCCTCAGGTGGAGGTTTGGAAGCTTTGTGTCATGCCAGACCACCTTCACATGGTAGTGAGAGTGACTGAAGACATGGGAAAAGGGAAGCATTTGGGCATGGTGGTGAGAGGATTTAAGACCGGTTGCACCAGGGCATGGTGGAAGTTGCAGGACCTTGGGGAGATGCCCAAGGAACGGCGGCAGGGAGAAAAGGGCAAAGAACAGGAGCAGGTAGCAAATACTGTACCTTCGGCATCTCCCGAAGGCTTGCGTCCTGTGATTTTTGAGGAAGGTTACTGCGACAAGATTCTTATGCACGAAGGACAGTTGGATAATTGGAAACATTATCTTGATGACAACCCTCGACGTCTGATGATGAAACGACTGCATCCAGAACTGTTTACTGTGCTGACGGGTATGGAAGTTGCAGGAGAACAATGCCAAGTGGTGGGCAATCGTTTTTTGATTGACATTCCCGACAAGATGGCGGTTATAGTGCATAGACGCTATACGGATGAGGAGAATTCACGGCTGC
>JAGHVC010000093.1 GCA_018064505.1 Candidatus Minthosoma caballi
ATTGTGAACGGAAAACTTATCTATAACAAATAAAAGACAAACAGCAATATGAAAAAGCTATATAAAGCACCTGTGTGCGAAACTATTGAAATTGAAATGCAGGACATCATAGCCAGCTCTCCTGAACTGAGCACCAGCGGCTACTCTGACACTTCAGAAGAAGGACTTGCCAAAGAGCGTTTCCTTGAGTTCATCGATTCGGAGGACACAGACAATAATCTCTGGTAAGTATTACTCCGAAGTAAAGTAAAGAAGTTTTTTCAACTTTATCGCATCGTAACGCATCGAATCGCATCGTAACGCATTTTGACAAAAAAAGAACGCTTACCTTTGCAGCGAAAAATTGCAAAAGCAAGCGTTCTTTGACTTATTGATACATTATTATTAATGTTTTTCTCAATCAAGGGGTCGGATTCCTCGATTGAGAAAAATGAGAAAATTATCCTCTCTCGTTGTAGTCAGCGTTGAGAAGATTCATGGCCTTCATGAACTTGTATGTGAAGATGATAGGGCCAATACCGATTAGGGAGCCGATGATGGTCCATATCCAGAATGTGTCGGCACCAAACGAGTAGTTGATGCGGCGACGCATGAGCTCAGAACCGATGCGGTTGCAGAGGCGGTGTGTCCACACAAGCGGCGCGATGCCAAGAGTGAGGAATGTGAACACGAAGAAGATGAGACAGTAGTTCATTGTGTGCTTGCCGTCGTGAGGTGTGCAAATAGTGTTTACTTCATTGCCTATCTTCGTATTCACAACAATACCATAAATTGAACCTGTGAGTAATGTGAATATTATTGTCGTGAAGAGGCCGCGATCCGTCGGGAACTTCTTCGCAGGCGGTGTTGGCTGAGGCTCTGACTGTGAAGCTGGCTGTGGTTCTGGTGCAGGAGTAGGTGCTGGCGAAGGTGCAGGAGCTGGAACAACAACCACCTCTGGCTCAGGAGCTGGCTCTGCAATAGGCTCTGGTTCTGGAGCTTCAATAACCTCTTCTGCTGATGTTTCTGGCTCTGGAGTAAGTTCTTCGATAGGTTCCTCTGCTTGTGCTTCTGGCTGTGGCTCTGGATCTGCATCAGCAGCTTCCTTCACAACCTCAACGAGGTCTTCAACAATTTCCATGACTGTAGATTCTTCTGCCATGGCTGGAACTGTTTCTGTCTGTGGCTGTACTTCGTCCACAGGAGCGATATCTTTTGTTTCTTCCATAGGTTAATAGCGTTTAAGCTCGTTAAAATAAAAAATATTGCACAAAAATATTGGCTTTAAACCACTATTCCAACTTCCCAAATATGTTTTGTAGCATATTTGCGGAAAATGCAGTATCTTTGCTGAGAAATGAGTAAAGATTAATATAAAGATGAATAAATACGAACTCAGGCAGCTGGTGCCTGCCGACAGGAAAATACATGACAACATTGCCAGCAACACCTCACTGCAGCGCCTCGGTTTCTCTCTTGTCAAGACTTTCAGCCGCCACGGATACTTGCGAAATCTGTATGTGATGAAGGTGGCGGAGTGAGCCATTACTTAAGTAGGTAGTCTAAAAAAAATTATGATTACCTACTTAGCCGTGAAGCTTGCAACATTTGTTGTTCCCGCAGCAGAGCTGCCCAGATACACGCCACGGAAAGCATTAGCAGCATCTGTTGGCTCTGCAGAACTGTATTTCAAGGTGTATGAAGCACCTTTAGTCATGCCGCTGGCCGTGATGAGCGAGCAATTGCTGCTGAAGCTGTTTTCGACCGAATATGTAATGAGATTCTTGCCAGAGCTGTCGGCAAGCGTGTAGTAGCGCCCAGGCTGGTAACTGATGCTGCTTGTGACGAAAGCATATCCTTGCGACGCCCCGGAGAGCGTTGCGCTGCTTGAGCCTCCCTGTGTGCCTCCACCGCTGATTGCTATGCCTTTACCCGTGATGCGGATGTAGCTATTGTTGTCGCAGTCGAAGCCCATTTCTGGACTTCCCTTTGTGGTGTATGTCAGCACCACTCCATCGCCAATGACAATCGCCCCCGACCTGCCATAGTTGGAATCGATGGCATCATTTCCAGTAGATATGCACACCGAGATTCCGCCATTGAACGAAATAGATCCTGAGCTATTGATAGCATCGTCATAGCACTTCATATAAAGCTTGCCGCCATCGATGCTTACGCTGGCTTTCGACTCTATGCCTTCTGCACCTTCTTTGGCCGTAGTGACATTGATTTCTCCTCCATACACATGTATAACGCCTTGAGCCTTAATAGCTTTGGCAGACGAGCCACTGCTTGCAGAACCGCCTCCGCCGCCTCCCCAGAAGCCACCGCCCCAGCCGCCTCCACCAGGGCGATTGTTGTTGCCTCCTGTGTTGCCGGTATTGCTTGATGTGCTCGATGATCGCGCTCCTGTTGTGGCAACTGTGAGCAACGGACCTTCATGAGTTTCCTCGTCGCCAATGCTGATTGCGCCGTCGGCTTTCATGCCCTTTCCGCCTGCTCCCGACATGCTGATGCTGATCTCTGGCACGCTCTTCACATTATTAATGATTATGTCAGCATCGGCCTTCAACCCTTTTGCATCTTCTGAAGAATTCTTGACGCTGATTGAGCCGCCTTGGATGACTATCGACCCGTCGGGGAAATCCTCTGCATAGTCCGCATCTCCGCTCTTCTCAGCCTGAATGCCATCACCTTCTATATTGCTGATATTCACTGTGTAGCCATTCGCTAAGAAATACTGACCGCAGTGTATGCCGTCACCTTTTGCCCCAAGGATATTTATCACTCCGTCTGCCTTTTTCAGCTGCAGATACTCCTTTGAGCTAATGGCATGCTTTGTATTGCCCGTCACGGTCAGGGTGCCTGCTTTATCTATCTCTAAATGCCCCTTGCAATAGAGAGCGGCTTTCCAGTCGCCCCCCGCGCCATCAGCAAGAGTGTTGACTGTGTTCTTTTTCAGTTCCAAGGCAATACGCTTGCCACACTCTATGTCGATAGCAGGGCCATGTGCACTGGTGATGCTCACCCCATTGAGCACAATTGTGGCCTTGTGCGAGCCATTATACAGAAAAGATCCGTTTGATGTAGAGCCTGTTAGCATGAAGGTCAGTTCGTCGGCGGTGTTTGTATTGTCCACTTGCACATCTGCTCCGTTGATAACCACCGACACGCCCTGAGTGAAATACGGATTGACAATCTTTGCTTTCGATTCCTCGTAGCTGACAGACAAAGCTTCAGGCACCTCGCCATACGACAAAGTAGCAATGCTGTCCATTCTGATGCTCATCACAGTGTCGTTTGCCGCCACGAGCAGCACCTTGCCGTCGTCGCTGAACGATAGAGAATCAATCATTGCTGTGGCAACGGCATCTGTCACGCCATCAACACGCTGCACCAGCAATGCTTTCTGCGCTATCATGCTGCAGCTCACAATCATACATATTATTATTGATAAGAACCTTCTCATAAGTAAAAATAATAATGAACACCTATCACTTTATCAGTATCTTTTTCGACTTTTTCCCCATTGTGAGGATATAAATGCCTGGCACGGAAGGAATGGCAGGCTTTTTGTCTGCTCCCACTATTCCTTTTGCAACAATTTTTCCCTTTATGTCTGCAACAATATAGGTCTCGCCGACCATGTGTTTTTCCAGCAATGCATTCACCACGGCCTCTCTTTGGCTGAACTCCATCACAACAATTTCGTCAAGGGAAAAAGAAAGCGCATCGCCGTCTTTCATACAAACAATCATACTGGAATCGGAGTACTTAATGCTTTGTATCTGTGACACTTCAATGCTCGTATCAGCACTCTCTTGCTTCACGCTGAGTGCCGTAACATCCTCTGCAGCCACTGGCAATGCGAGCGCTGCAAGGAACCCAACTATCATCTGTTTTTTCATAAAGTTTGTGTGTGTTCTATGTGCTTAACTGTTTATTTGTTTATGTGCTGCCGACAACTCTCTGCTTAGCAATAAACACATAAACAAATAAACATAATAATCTCACATCACTTTCGTGGCTGATGATTTCCGCCAGCAGGACGCAGCGGTCTCTGAGGCCCTCTGTCGCGAGGCATAGGAGGTCTCTTACGCAAATCCTCCATTTCGCGCTTCTCCATTTCATACATGCGCTGAATCTGACGAGGAGTGAGGAATGTGCGGAACTCTTTGTAGTATTTCTCACGGATGTCAATCACCGCACGGCTCTTAGCAAATCCGTCCTTGATGTTCTGCTCTATTTCTGCATCTGTGAGAAGCTTGCGCACCGCTGCTGAATCTTTCCTTTCTCGCTCGCCTCGTGGAAAAGTGCGCTGCACCGACTGCATTTCCTTTTTGTACTTAGCATAAACCTCCTTAAACTTCACAGCAGTCTTGTCGTCAAGAGCAAGTGCTTCAACCATTCCCATTGTCTGTTGCTCCATGTTCTTGCCATGCTGCACAGGCCTCGTGCGCTGCTGGGCATTCATTGTTGCCACGCAAACCAATAGCGCAATTAAAATTGTAAAGAATCTTCTCATAGAATCTAATCTTTTATTAAGTAGGTAATCAAAATTATTT
>JAGHVC010000092.1 GCA_018064505.1 Candidatus Minthosoma caballi
GAAGATTTTAAAATCAAAAAATAAAATCTCAACTTAAAATGCGCTCGACTACCTCGCTTTTAGGGAGCGTTTTTGAGGCGATCGTCGCTACGCTCCTCGAAATCTAAACAAAAATCATTATAAAAATCTAAAATATAACACATTAGCGAACTTACGAAAGTTAACTTAAAACCTTAAAACCTCAAAAACTACATCACTACTCTTGTCCAGTTGTGAGTGTCTGGCTCAATGCCATACTGTATGCCACGGAGAAGGTTGAAGAGCTTTTCGCTCACTGGTCCTGGCTTATCACCGAACACATAGCTCTTGCCTGTCTCGATGTCGTCAATGCGCGAGATAGGAGAGATTACGGCTGCTGTGCCGCATGCACCAGCCTCCTCGAATGTTTCAAGCTCGTCCTCTGCAATCTGACGCTGCTCAACCTTGATGCCGAGATCCTCAGCAAGCTGCATGAGCGACTTGTTTGTGATGGATGGGAGGATAGATGTTGACTTAGGAGTGATGTATGTATTATCCTTGATACCGAAGAAGTTAGCTGCACCAGCCTCGTCGATATACTTCTTCTCCTTAGCGTCGAGGTAGAACTCGCAAGCGTAGCCAAGTTCGTGAGCCTTCTGATTAGCACGGAGCGAAGCAGCATAGTTGCCGCCAACCTTGTAGATACCAGTGCCGAGAGGAGCAGAACGGTCGTAGTCGCGAACGATAACATAAGGGTTTGCGAAGAAGCCACCCTTGAAGTAAGGACCTACTGGAGTGACGAAGATGAGGAAGAGATACTCGTTGGCAGGGTGAACACCTACCTGAGCGCCTGTGCCGATGAGGAGAGGACGAATGTAGAGTGATGCACCGCTCTCGTATGGTGGGATGAATTTCTCGTTCAAGCGAACAACCTTATCCACCATCTCGTTGAACTTCTCTGTTGGCAACTCAGGCATGAGGATGCCACGGCAAGTGCTCTGAAGACGAGCAGCGTTCTCGTCAGAGCGGAACACGCGCACCTTGCCATCAGGGCAGCGATAAGCCTTCAAACCCTCGAAAGCCTCCTGACCGTAGTGCAAACAAGTTGCAGCCATGTGCAACGGAATAGTCTCTTCGGAGCAAACCTCGATTTCGCCCCACTTGCCGTCACGATAGTAACAGCGTACATTGTAGTCGGTCTTGCGATAGCCGAAGCCAAGGCTTGACCAGTCCATATTTTCCATATATTTGTGTTTTAATTATTAATGTTTCGGGAGTTAACTTCGTGAAGTAAACTTCGTGGAGTTAAGCGCCTTAGGCGCTGGAGTTACCGCTACGCTCAGGACGGATGTGTGCCTACCGGATGGACAGTATCGTCCGTTAACTCCATAAGCGCAGCGCATTAACTTCCGCTAACTTCCACTAACTCCTATAAGCTGAGGAAGTTTGGAACTTCCGAAACTTAAGTTAATTATTAATCTGTGAAATCATATTTCATGCAAAAGTAGCGATTTTTAATCACACAAGTGACATTTTTGTGCACTTTTTTCACTTTTGCGAGAAAAACAACGAATTATTTACGCTTTTACTTTACCTTTGTAGCAAATACCAATGCTTACATGAGAAAACTGCTATTTATCACTATACTATTGATTGCTGTGCCTTCATTGGCACAAAGCTGGCATTTAGAGGCTGAGGATGGTACTTCTTCAGTGATGTGGAAGAACGGCACTGCCACCATCGTTTCGCCCAAGGGTGCCACGCTATGGTGTGACGAAATGATGGAGGGCAACACCTGCATCGAATATGAGGCAAGGATTGTGGCTGACAAACGCTTCAAGGCTGATAGTGGCAAGGTGCGAATCTCAGACCTCAACTGCTTTGTCTTTGCCGACAAATGCGGTGGTTATGGAGGCAAATTCCTCAACAACTATGCCCTTGCCATGTATTATGTGGGCTATGGTGGCAACTGGAACACCACTACTCGCTTTCGTCGATACACAGGCGATGAACGAGGAGTGGATTCAGCCAAATATCGCCCTCGCATCTTGAAGGAATACACCGATGCTGCCCATCTTCTCCAGCCAAACCATTGGTACAAGATAAAGATTGAGGCGAAAGACGGGCGATTCCGATATTTCATCGACAATGAGCTGTTAGTTGATTATGTTGACCCGCAGCCTTTGACTAAGGGATTCTTCGGTTTCCGCACCACGATGGCAAAGGCGCAGATGAGGAATTTCAAGTATGAATGTTCAAACCCTGATGATGAACCTATATTGGTTAGGAACATCAGCGGAAGAAGAAACAAAGGGAATTGCGTGGTCACATTTGGCGTTCCTTTTAGTCAAGGCGAGAAGTATGACGATGATTTTACGATTAAGGGAACAGACCAAGTGATATATGAACACTCCACATGGAGACTTGCTTCGTGGCCTGACGGAAGCGCTAAGTGGCAGGCTTTCTGTGTGCCTGTCAAGAAGGATTGCGACACATTGCTCATATACAAGAAGAAAGGTCTGAAGTTGAAATACATTCGCAAGCCAGAACCTGACGAGATTCCTCCTTTCTATGTGACGGTAAACAATAAAGTGCAGCCTGTGCTTTCTTGTGCGGAAGAGGCTGCCGATGATGTTCGTAAGGTGAAAAAATATACTGGCAAGAACTTCATCATCCGCACTTACAACTGTTTCGGCATGAAGAAGATGGTGCATACGCTCCTTGTTGACAGCGCCCTCAACAAAGAAGGACTTCACGAGCTGAGCATCCACTTCAAGGTGCCTATGCATGGTCCCGAATATGAACGATACATAAAGTTCCTCGACAACAAGGAGATGTCTGTCCAGCCTCTTGTGGCTCGCAGGAATATAGAC
>JAGHVC010000150.1 GCA_018064505.1 Candidatus Minthosoma caballi
AGTAAAATCATTGAACAAACACTTGCGAAAGTTGAATATTTTAAATTAATATTGGCTTACTATGTCGGTAATACTACATATTGAAACAGCAACTGATGGATGCAGCGTGGCTGTGAGCGAAGACGGAGCTGTGATCTTTAAGACATCGCCAGACATGTCGGAGTATAATGAGCTGTCAGGACACGAAGGCGACGGAAAGAAGAAGGGCGCGATGAAGCCTAAGGCGCAAGAGGTGCTGGGCAGAATGGTTGATGATGCTTTGTCTTTCACGGATAATCACGCAATCCCTTTTGATGCTGTTGCGGTGAGCGCAGGCCCTGGAAGCTACACGGGATTGAGAATCGGGGTTTCAATGGCAAAGGGGGTGTGCTACGGCAGAGACCTGAAGCTGATTGCGCTGCCTACGCTGGAGGTGATGTGTGTGCCTGTGCTTTTGGTGCACGATGACCTTCCTGAAGATGCCCTACTCTGCCCTATGATTGATGCGCGAAGAATGGAAGTGTACACGGCTTTATACACCCGAGCTTTGAAGCCTGTTGCTGACATCTGCGCTAAGGTGATTGACGAGGCTTCGTTTAGTGAAGAACTGGATAAGCATCCTATTTATTTCTTTGGCAACGGTGCGGACAAATGCAAGGAAGTGATTAAGCACCAGAATGCTCACTTCTTGGATAATGTCGAGCTTCATGCTAAGAACATGTCGCCTTTGGCTGAGAGGAAGTTCCTGAGAGATGAGTTTGAAGATGTTGCGTATTTTGAGCCTAATTACTTGAAGGAGTTTCAGGCAACTGTGGCAAAGAAACTGATATAGAAAACGATAACAATACGCTTCGCTACGATAACGATGACAATGACAATGACTTAAACACTAATAAGCAAGTGAACACAACCTTTAGCTCGGCGTAGCCAATTATTTTTATAATAACGAACACGAATTTCTCGAATCTAACGAATAAAAAAGATTCGTGTTATTAGTGAGATTCGTGTTCGAAATAAAATAATGTGGTCATTTGTGATTATAAAATTAATTTTGAACAGTTACTTAAGCAAATAGATACAATATAGTTGTGGATTACAATACAGAACGAAATAAACTGATGATGCCTGAGTATGGCAGATCTGTGCAACAGATGGTTGAGCATTGCAAGACGCTTAAGGATAAGGAAAAGCGTATGCAATGCGCTAACTCTATAATCATGACAATGGCAAACATTGTGGAGCATACGGCTGACAAGGAGGATTTCAAGAAGAAGCTTTGGAATCATCTTGCTGCAATTGCGAACTATGAGCTTGACATTGACTACCCTGTGGATATAGAGCGAGTGGATGATGAGAATGCACGCCCTGAGAAAATCGATTATCCGCAGAAGAGGATTCGCAAGCGTAATTATGGCTCTATTGTGGAGTCTTTCGCTGGACATCTGGCAGAGATGGATGACGCTGCCAAGAGCGAACAGCTGTCTTTGCTCATCGCCAATCACATGAAGCGCGACTTGAGCAACTGGAGCGTCGATTCGATGAGCGACAGCAAGGTTGTGGAGGATTTGGCTCAATTCACAAATGGCAAAATCCAGATTGACTTGAATCGCAACCAACTCATTAGCGATGGTGAACTGCTAAGCAGCCGTATCTCAACATCAGTCAAGAAAAAGAAGAAGAAATAATGGCATCATTTATTATAGAAGGAGGTCACAAGCTGCACGGCGAAATCACACCGCAGGGAGCTAAGAATGAAGCCCTGGAGGTGATAAGTGCCGTTTTGCTCACCGCTGAGCCAGTGGTGATGCGCAATGTGCCTGACATACTTGATGTGAACAATCTCATCAACCTGCTTAGCAAGATGGGCGTTAGCGTGAAGAAAACTGGCGACCACGAATGGACTTTCCAAGCTTACGAACTGGACATGGCCTATCTGGGCAGTCAGGAATTTGTACAAAGATGTGCATCGCTCAGAGGCAGTATACTTACTCTGGGACCATTGCTTGGACGATTCCACAAGGCATGCGTAGCAAAGCCTGGAGGTGACCAAATCGGAAGAAGAAGGCTGGACACTCACTTCCTGGGAATTCAGGAGCTTGGGGCGAAGTTTAATTACTGCCTAGAGCGAGGTGTGTATGAAATTGATGCTAATGCTTTGAAAGGCAAATATATATTGCTTGACGAAGCCAGTGTGACTGGTACTGCTAACATCATAATGACTGCTGTGCTGGCTGAAGGCACAACAACAATCTACAATGCGGCTTGCGAGCCATACATTCAGCAGCTCTGCAAGATGCTCAACTCCATGGGTAGCAAAATCACTGGAGTTGGAAGCAATTTGCTTACCATCGAAGGGGTGAAAGAACTGCATGGAACGGAGCATGATATATTGCCAGATATGATTGAGGTTGGCTCATTCATCGGAATGGCTGTGATGACTGGCAGCGACATTACGATAAAGAATGTGAGCTATGAGAATCTTGGCATAATACCAAACATGTTCAGACGCCTTGGAGTGACGATTGAGCGCATAGGCGACGACATACACATTCCTGAACACAATCATTATGAGGTGGCTTCGTTCATGGACGGAAGCACAATGTCGCTTGCTGATGCTCCATGGCCAGGTCTTACTCCTGACTTGCTCAGCATCATGCTCGTAGTGGCTACTCAAGCTAAAGGCAGCGTGCTGATTCATCAGAAAATGTTTGAAAGCCGCTTGTTCTTTGTGGACAAATTAATAGACATGGGAGCACAGATCATCCTCTGCGATCCACACCGAGCAGTGGTTGTTGGTCACGACAACCAACTCAAGCTCAGAGGGGCACGCATGTCAAGTCCTGACATCCGCGCTGGCATCGCCCTGTTAATTGCCGCAATGAGCGCTAACGGTGTAAGCATGATTAGCAACATAGAGCAGATTGACCGAGGATATGAGGATATTGAGGGACGATTGACTGCTCTGGGAGCTGCAATAAAGAGAGTGAAATGATAAGAAAAGAGGATGTTTATCAGATTGGCCGCATCACTAAAACGCATGCGTTGAAAGGCGAGGTGAACTTCATGTTCACTGACGATGTGTTCGACCGCGTTGATGCCGACTATCTCATCTGTGAAGTGGATGGTATTCTGGTGCCATTCTTCATCGAGGAATACCGATTTAGAAGCGACTCTACGGCTCTTGTGAAATTTGAGGATTTAGACTCTGCTGATGCTGTGCAGTTTCTCGTGAATAGCGATGTGTATTTCGAGAAGAAGATGATGGATGAGCTTGATGAAGATGAGGTTTCGCTCAACTACTTCATTGGCTTCAAGATGATGGATGGTGACAACGGTAAGGAAATAGGCACTATCACAGCCATTGATGACAATACTGAGAATTGGCTTTTCATCGTGGAATCTGCCGATGGCAACGAATATATGATTCCCGCACATGAAGAGTTCATTGCTGAAATTAGACAAGAAGATAAGGAAATGGTAATGGATTTACCAATAGGACTTTTAGATTTATGAAAAAAAGAATTTGCATTTTAGGTTCAACAGGTAGCATCGGCACTCAAGCGCTTGAGGTGATAGAAGAGCACAGCGACTTGTATGAAGCTTATGTGCTTACTGCATACAACAATGCGGAATTGCTCATTCAGCAAGCACGAAAGTTTGAGCCAGAAGCTGTTGTAATCGCAAAGGAATCTAATTATAATATTGTACGCGAGGCATTGGCTGATTTGCCAATCAAGGTATATACTGGAGCTGCGGCACTATGCCAAGTAGTGCAGGATGATAATGTTGACATTGTGCTGGCTTCGATGGTGGGATTTGCAGGATTGGAACCAACAATAGCTGCTATCAAGTCAAAGAAGGTTATTGCTCTTGCCAACAAAGAAACGCTTGTTGTTGCAGGTGATTTAATCACACGGCTTGCCAATGAGAATCAAGTGCCAATATTACCTGTGGATTCTGAGCACAGCGCAATTTTCCAGTGCCTTGAGCCTGGCAACAGAATTGAGAAGATTTTGCTCACCTGCAGCGGTGGCCCATTCCGCAACATGAGCAAGGAGTTGCTGAAAAGCGTGACTAAAGCTGATGCACTTGCCCACCCTACTTGGAACATGGGAGCTAAAATCACTATCGATTCTGCTACGCTGATGAACAAGGGCTTTGAAGTTATCGAGGCTAAATGGCTTTTCGGAGTAAAGCCAGAGCAGATTCAAGTGCTTATTCATCCACAGTCTGTTATCCATAGCGCCGTGCAATTTGAAGACGGAGCAGTGAAAGCGCAGCTGGGAGTGCCAGACATGCGATTGCCTATACAATATGCATTTAGCTATCCTCGCCGACTGAAAGCTTCTTTCGACCGACTTGATTTCTTCAAGATGAAAGAGTTGACTTTCGACGAACCTGATCTGAACAGATTCCATTGCCTTGCATTAGCATACGAAGCCTTGCATCAAGGAGGCAATATGCCATGCATCGTGAATGCTGCTAACGAAATCGCAAATCGCGCTTTTATCGACGACAAGATTGGCTTTGAGCAGATTGGCGAAATCATAGAAAAAACTATGGGAAAGGTTTCTTTCACTACAGATTCATCATTAGATACTTATTTACAAACAGATAAAGAAGCACGCGCATTTGCTTCAACACTTATTTAATGGAAACAATACTTATTAAAGGCTTGCAGTTGATTATTGCTCTTGGATTGCTCGTGGCTTTGCATGAAGGCGGACATTTCCTTGCAGCAAAGATTTTTGGTGTTAGAGTAGAGAAATTCTATCTGTTCTTCGATTATAAATTCAACCTTTTCAGCACATACAGCAATTGGTGGCGAAAGCTCACAGGAAAGGCTCCTGCAAAGAAGAAGGAGAATGGAGAGTATGAGTATGAAGGTACTGAATATGGTATAGGATGGATTCCTCTTGGTGGCTATGTGAAAATTTCAGGCATGGTTGACGAATCGTCTTTCAATGAGGACGATAGCAACAAAAGCTTCTGGAAGCAGTTGCCTCATCTGATGAAGAATATCATCATCAAGAACGAAGATGTGAAAGGCGAGAAATGGGAGTTCCGCACTCGACCTGCTTGGCAACGACTCATCGTCATGCTCGGAGGTATTATCATGAATTTCATCACTGCTTTCGTAATTTACTCAATGGTGCTTTTCTGCTGGGGCGAAACTTTCGTGAAAAGTGAAGACATGAGCTACGGCATGAAATTCTCTGAACAAGCAAAAGCTGATGGCTTTAAAGATGGAGATATCATCATAAAAGTTGATGATGAGCATGTTGATTCATGGACAACAAGTGTGCTTCAAGACATTTCAAATGCAAAGACTGTGACTGTGCTTCGCAATGGCGCTGAGCAAATTATCACTATGCCTAATGAGATGAATCTTCTTGATATGCTTGAAGGCAAGCGCGCTTATGCCACAGCTTTGGCTCCATTGGATGTGGACAGCATCATTCCTGGCACACCTGCAGAAGCTGCGGGATTGAAAGTAGGAGATGTAATCACATCGGTGAATGGACACAAGGTTAATGATTTCAACGATTTCCAGTATGAATTGCTATGCATGCAAGACGGTTTGGATGAAAAATCTAACTTTGGCGACAGCTTGAAAGCTCGCAGCATTACACTCATCGTAAATGAAGCTGACACATTGAAAGCTACGCTTACTCCTGAGTTCACTCTTGGATTTGCAAACAAAATGCCTTATGCTGATAAGGTGACTACAAGAACATACGGAATCTTTGATTCGTTACCTGCTGGCATTAAGTATGGAGTGAAGACTCTCAAGAGCTATGTTGACCAAATGAAGTATGTATTCACAAAGAAAGGCGCAAAGCAGGTAGGTGGCTTCATAAGCATCGGCAAGATTTTCCCTGATGCATGGGATTGGGAAAAGTTCTGGCTGCTTACTGCATTCCTCAGCATTGCGCTCGGATTCATGAATCTTCTTCCTATTCCTGCACTGGATGGAGGACATGCGTTGTGTGCAACATTCGAGCTCATCACTCGCAAGAGATTGAATGACAACTTCTTGCTCGTCATACAGTACTTCGGCATGTACATTCTCATTGGCATTATGGTACTTGCTCAAGCAAATGACATTATGAAGTTATTTGGATTATAAACCTTCTGAAAAGGCAAAGAGCTATCTATGAAGATATTAGCAGTAGGCATGAACTACCCTTTGCATGTCAAAGAGTTGCATTCAGACAATAAAAGCGAGAATAATTCGTTAATAAACAAAGACACAGCTATTCTGCCTGAGGAACCTGTATTGTTTTCGAAATTCGATAGCAGTATCATACAGCCAGGCAAGCCGTTCTTTGTTCCAGACTTTGCTGAGAGATTTGACTACGAAACGGAGATTGTTGTGAAAATCAGTCGCGTAGGCAAAGACATTAGCGAGAGGTTCGCTCACCGCTATTATAATGAGCTGACTGTGGGAATAGATTTCACGGCTCGCGATTTGCAAAAGAAACTGACCGACAAAGGAAGGCCATGGGAATGCTGCAAAGGATTTGATGGCAGCGCCGGATTAGGAAAGTTCATCAAAAAGGAAGAGCTCGGCTGCGATGTTCAAGATATTCATTTCCACATGGATATGAACGGAGAGAGAAAGCAAGAAGGTCACACAGCAGATATGCTTTTCACTATCGACCAGATTATTGCTCATGCAAGCAAGTTCTTTACTCTGAAAACTGGCGACCTCATTTTCACAGGCACACCTTATGGTGTAGGTCCTGTGAAAGAAGGCGACAAACTGGAAGGATATATTGGTGACAGAAAATT
>JAGHVC010000195.1 GCA_018064505.1 Candidatus Minthosoma caballi
CCATATAACTCAATTTTAATGCAAATTTAAGAGTTTATTTTTTACGATGCACTAAAATATTAACTAAAATCACTATCTTTGCATCAAATTAGATAATTGGAATCGCTTTTCAACTAAAAAGTAAACAAAAACAACAACACATATATTTATAATATGTTAGACAAGATACAAAGTATGCTCGAAGAGGTTGAAAACCTCCAGGCAAACTCAGCAGAGGAGATAGAGGCATTGCGCATCAAATATCTCAGCAAGAAAGGCAGCATTACTGCCCTCATGGCTGACTTCCGCAATGTGCCAGCTGACCAGAAGAAGGAAGTGGGTATAAAGATTAACGAACTCAAGTCGAAAGCAATGGACAAGATCAACTCCCTCAAGGAGAACTTTGCCGTTCAAGACACAGAGTGGAACGCCCTCGACATCACACGCACTGCTTACCCTGTTGGCCTTGGCACACGCCACCCTCTTACAATTGTAAAGAACGAAATTATCGATATTTTCTCACGCCTCGGTTTCTCTCTCGCAGAAGGTCCTGAGGTTGAAGACGACTGGCATGTATTCTCAAGCATGAACTTCGCAGAGGATCATCCTGCTCGCGATATGCAGGACACATTCTTCGTAGAGTCACATCCAGACATCATTCTCCGTACTCACACAAGCTCCGTGCAGAGCCGTGTGATGGAAAAGCAGCAACCACCAATTCGCATCATTTGCCCTGGTCGTGTTTATCGCAACGAAGCCATTTCTGCTCGCGCTCACTGCTTCTTCCATCAGGTAGAAGGACTCTACATTGACAAAGATGTTTCTTTCACCGACCTCAAGCAAGTGCTCCTTCTTTTTGCTAAGGAGATGTTCGGCGAGGATACTCAGATTCGCCTCCGTCCTTCATACTTCCCATTCACTGAGCCATCTGCTGAGATGGATGTTAGCTGTACTCTCTGCAAGGGCAAAGGATGCTCAATGTGCAAGGGCAGCGGCTGGCTTGAGATTCTCGGTTGCGGTATGGTTCATCCTAATGTCTTGGAACTTAACGGCATCGACTCTACAAAGTACAAGGGCTATGCATTTGGCATGGGTATCGAGCGTATTGCGAACCTTAAGTATCAAGTTAAGGACTTGCGTCTCTTCTCAGAGAACGATGTTCGTTTCCTCAAGGAGTTTGAGGCAGCAAATTAATTACCGTAGTCAAATACAGATCATTTCTTTATAAAGTATCATTAAAGCATACTGACAAAGAAGAAAAGACATCGGGAAGGATTCTGATCCTTCCCGATGTCTTTTTATTATCTATCGTATAAACAATGTCAAACATTGCCTTTTATTCGTCAGAGATGCATCATTTAACATAGCCTCTGGTTGGGTTGGTAATGAACGACGGAGACACATCAAGCTTTTCGAGCATACGGCTCCAGCCAATCTGGCAATCGAAGGCGGTGAGCTTATAGGCTTCCAATGCATTTGTTGGTGATACTTCATAATTATGCCTTGAGTAAACAGGTACATCATAATATTTCCGTTGCATAGGCATAATCAGGATGCCTGGCGAACAGAGTTCATATTCTTCGTCAATGCCTGTATGTGGCTTTGGAGTCACACATTTAATATATGACACATCTTTAAGTGCAGAGATAAGCTCTTTTCTGAGAGGGCCGAATGGATTGTTGCGTGCGCCCACTTCAATGAGCGAATTATCGAGATTGCGAAGCAAATCTGTAAGCGAGAAAGAATTTTCGCTTTGATAGCTGGTATATTCTACAGCATTAGCGACATGTACTTTCAGAGTCATATCTTCTATGTCTTGTGCTTGATAAATAGAGCTCAACCAGAACATGACTTCTTCTTTTTCACTCTTTTTGACATTATCCTTCTCCATTCGTTCATACATTAAATCTGTGAATGCTCCATAATCTGGTATAATATGAGCATCAACAATCTCACAGTTCATGAAAGCTTTGCGGATATAGTTACCAAAACTATCGCCAAGAGGCAATGCACCTTCCTTGGAAGGATCAATCGATTCATTGCTTTCAAACTTATTTACCAATGTTTCAACAGTATTCTTCAGCGCAGGTGTAAGGGAAGAGTTGAGCTTTGTAAGGTTGTAGAAGCCGATGTCAAAATAATAAGTACTCTTTGGCCACCAATCATTCACGCAGTGGTCGCAATGTTTGTGCATAGCCTCTTCCAAGCCTCCATCGGTGGTTCCTGCCTCCTTCAGCAAGTTGATGAATGTGATATATTCGCCACCCTGCTCTGGTGTCGCTTCCATGCTCGCCAAAAGATACTTTGCACAATCAGCGTATGCATAGAGAGTTTCGTACATGCCCATCAGGCAGGCATCATCATAGATAAGATCCACATTGCCAGCATTTTTCACTCCATTCACCACAGCATTCATCGACATGAAAGTCTTGGTGTTATCATCTTTCAGAATAGCGCGAGTATCAGTTTTCGCATCTTCGCCAATGGCCCAGCCGCGACCGTGACCAGCCATCACGAGTATAGTTCGCTTTGCCTTAGGGTACTTTTCCTTGCTCCACTTGATGAAGGCGGTGAGGCTGTCGCTGCATACCATATCATAGTCAGCATCTCCAATCTTCTCTGATTTCAGTTGGGCATAGAGGTCGTCACACTTATCCCATTGAAGCATAGGGTAAAGATCGGAATATGACTTGAGCTGTCCCTTCAGATGAGCGTTTTCCTCGCTCGTGAAGCGTCGTGTGCCATCAATGGCAGGGTGATCCTCTTGCCATTTTGCCGACGCTTTATACTGGAAAGTCATCACGACCTTGCCGTCACCTCCGGCATCGAGAGCCTGGAAGATATTTCCGTTGATGAACAAATCGAGGGTGCCGCCACCGATGCCATAATACATGACGAGATAGTCGGGTTCCTCTGTTACTACTGGTGGTTCTGTGCCCTCATCCTGTTTATCACAGGCACAGCAGAGCAGCAGGGCAAAGGCTGCAATGCATAA
>JAGHVC010000020.1 GCA_018064505.1 Candidatus Minthosoma caballi
GCACCACCGCCAAGGAAAAGAACTGAGTAACCCTCAGGAATATTGAGAAGTTCCTTGAAGAGAGCAACAGCCTCGTCAACTACTGGCTGGAAATTCTTAGCGCGGTGGCTAATTTCCATAAGTGAAAGTCCTGAATTGTCAAAGTCAAGACAAGCAGCAGCTGTCTGTTCAATAACCTCGCGTGGGAGGATTGAAGGACCAGCATTGAAATTGTACTTTTTCATTTTATTATTGTTGTTATATGAAATATCATTGCGTTGCGATAAACGCTCTTTTTACCAAAATTCAATGCAAATGTACTAATTATATGCGAAATACATAACATTTTGGTATTAAATATTAGTATTCTTTGTGAATTTTGGCATTCTTTCAGCATAAATTGGTATTTCTACTTTACATCTATAGCCAATTCTTTCGCTTGAACCACCAGAGCGATGCTGCAGTGCTAACAACGCACATCACAATTGCTATTGGGAATCCAAGCGCCCACGACTCCATACCATTGATAAGGTTCATGCCAAACATACTTGTGATGAGAGTCGGGAACATAATAATCATGTTGAGTGATGTGAGAAGTCTCATCACTGTATTCATATTATTATTAATAATGTTTGCATAAGTATCCATGGTGGAACCGAGGATGTTGATGTAAATTGCAGTAGTTTCACGCGCCTGGTTCATCTCAATGTTAACATCCTCGATAAGCTCTGCATCAAGCTCATCAACAGGAAGACGGAACTTAAGTTTTGACAACAGGGTCTCATTGCCTCTGATTGATGTGGCAAAATATGTAAGAGAGTCTTGCAAACGAGACAAATTCACAAGATCCTTATTGTCAATATGCTTGTCATCCAAATCTCTTTTAGCTTTTTCTATCAAGCCATTTACTTGCTTCAAGTATTTCAAGTACCACACAGATGCACTAAGGAATAATCTGAAAACAAGGTCAGCGGCATCGGTGAAACCTTCTGCACGACGCATCTGATGGTTGACGAAATCAAGCATCATTCTTGTTTCCTGGTCACAGATAGTGATAATCTTATCGCCCTTGATAACAATACCAAGAGGAATAGTTGTATATGGGCTTCGTGAGCTAACAGATTTAAGATGAGGGATACGCACGATGATCATCAACCAGCCTTCATCATAGTCATAACGGGCTCTCTCATCAGCATCCGCAACATCGCTCATGAAATAATCAGGCATACCAAGTTCCTTCTCAAGGTATTCTTGGTCTTCTTCAACTGGGCATGTAACTTGCACCCAGCAATTTGGCTCCCAAGCATCAACATGCTTGATACCTCCATTAAAATTCCAGAATGTTCGCATTGTTTCTGAATCTTTGCTTTATGTAGAACAATAAAAATTACGGGGCAAAGACTCATCTACACTGCGTAAGTGGTAAGTCTTATCCCAAACAATTTATACTGTTCGCCGGATAATCGTCCATTTTTGTGAATTATTTATTGTTTTATTAAATTCCGAATGCAAAGTTAAGACATTATTTTCAATTACAAAAGAAATGAAGTGTATTTTGACAACTAAATGATTAAAAATATCGCAAATGTTTGCTAATTAAAAACTATCCGAAACAAACAAGGCGTAAAGCAATTATGACACAAGGGCATAACGAGCGATCGGCACAAAGCATAACGAGCAATCGGCACAAAGCATAACGAGCGTTCGGCATAAGGCAAAACGAGCAATCGACAAAAGGCATAAACCTACGCATAAAAAAGACACAATAATCATCGCTTTACTCTCATTTCTTCTTCATACGCTTTAAGCAGCTTCTCTCGAAGCTCGTCATCCTTATCCATCTTTTCTATTATCTTTTGTGCTCGATGCTTACTTGTAAGCTTTTTCTTATGTCTATCACCAATAAGCTTCGAGATACCCCAAACAACGAGAGCAAGAGGATTAAAAGCAATCTGAGCATTATTAAGTTGCGTGTTTAGACGCTCTTGATCAGACATCATAGTCAGTTTGTTGAGAAGGCTCTGGCTCCACACTTCAACCTCTTGAAGACTTATGCCGTTGATTGTGTCAATCGTGAGTTCTGGCGATTCAATCACATTATCATGTCTTGCAAGCATCTTTTGCATTGCTTCATCGCGTTCTGCTTTTCGTCTCAATAGAACAATGTCAAGCAGGATTGTGTTATTTGCTGAATTAATAATTGATTTTTCTCTTTCCACAAGAACAGAATCCATACGCATAAAATCTTCGGGCGTTTCCCCATAGTATAAGTACTGATCATGGTTAAGAACATGCGTATATTTATAGTTCTGTACAAGGAGAGGAAAGTAAGAAGAGGAAAGGCAAGTTGAATCATGTAAAGGTAATTGTCTCATGAAAGAATAGTTTCTTATGTTCTCAATCTCTTCCAATTCAGCATCATCCTCATTGCTCTGCCATCCGGTCTCAGTTTTATTCTTACGGCGAATACTAATTTCCGCACTTTTGCTAAGCGTGTATTCGAAAATTAAAAATGCATAACGCATTTGAGTGTTGCAGCGTGCTATGCATCTTTCTTTTTCCAAGAAATGATATTTATTAGCCACGCTATCAACTAATAAAAGCGAGCGAGAGAGTAATTGTTGCGTTTCATTTAGATATTCTACGAAACTTCTCTTCTTTTTGTCATCCTCTAACATAGGTTCGCCATACAAAGAAGTGTTAGAAACATCGTACTTAACAAGATTCTGATAACCATAAGGGCTTCCATCAGCCATCTTGTACTCTAGCGTCCCATCTTGGCGAACTAAAACAACAAGATAATCACCGGGTTCTACATAAAAAGGGAACTTTCGTCCATGCTCCTCAGCATAGCTATACAATGGGTGGCGCAATGTCAAATTGAGGACAAATACTCTCTCGCTTTCTCTTTTTGATTTTATTTGATCTTCCTGTCCAGAAAAAGCATCTCTGAATATTGTTGTCAATTCGTGAAAACGATGTATTGTTTCATTATGCTTGGGCTCAAATACAAATTCCACACGAGTACTTTGTTGAGGAAAGTTGTACAAAATCAATGAATCATTAGGGTTTGCTTTGCAGACAACTGAAACAAACATCAATATAAACATTACAAATTGTTTCGCCATTAATTTTTGTTTTTATTGGTTATTTGACTACAAAATTAACAGCAAATATTCACTGAATAAAATCTGATTAACCTGCTTTAACACATCATTGGTTCCAAAGAGATTAATTTAGTAAAATTTAGATTATATTTAACAATATTATGAATCGTAAACCTTCATAAATTGACTGCAAATTCCTATAATTGTTACAAGGTAGAAGAGGTTTTTCCATACTCACAAAAACAAGGGTATTCACGCCGTATGAATACATTTATTCTATCGGTATGAATACCCTTATTCAGCGGGTGTGAATACAAACATTCACAACAGTGAATAAACATAAGGAACTTGCAACCCAAGCATGCTTTGCCGAAGTATATTACTTTAGATTACCTCTTTACTTATACTGATTGACAAGAATGATGAATGCCTTTCCTATAAAACATGCAAAATTCGTCAAAATATGTAAAAGTGCCTAAAGAATTGTCTTTACAGCTTCAAGCATTCCCTTAGTTTGAATGAGATCTAGATACTCTTTAACAAGCTCAGTCAAGCCAGGAACAGTTGTGTTAAGGTTTTCTTTCCAAATATTCTCTGCAGCAAGCACACCTTCTGCCACTTGCTGAGTATCACCTGTAGCCCAAAGGTCAGAAAGAAGCTGCATGATATCTGGTGCATCATTTGGTACAATTTCTGCACCATCAGCACGAGTTCCACCTTTATAATAAGTTATGATTGCAGCAAGACCAAATACAAGACCCTTAGGAAGCTCACCTTTGCGTTCAAGATACACCTTCACACCAGGGAGGTCTCTAGTCTCATACTTAGGGAATGAGTTAAGCATAATGCTTGTTACCTGATGGTCAACATAAGGGTTGTTGAAACGCTCAAGCACATCTGTTGCAAACTGCTGAAGCTCTTCCATTGGAAGATTTAGTGTTTGCATAAGCTCTTCGAATTGAACTTTGTGAATATACTTGCCAACAACTTCATCGTTACATGCATCACGAACGATATTAATACCACTGAGATAAGCAACTGGCGAAAGTACTGTATGAGGACCATTAAGAAGAGTAACCTTACGCTCGTGGTATGGCTTCTCACTTGGAGCTATAAGCACATTAAGACCAGCTTTCTCTGCAGGGAACTCTTTCTTGAGGTCTTCTATGTCCATGTTTTCAGGTTTTTCTATAACCCAAAGATGGAATGCCTCTCCTTGAACAACAAGATTGTCTGCATAGCATACCTTCTCTTGAATCTCCTTAATTTCCTTGCGTGGGAATCCTGGTACAATTCGATCGACAAGAGTCGCACAAACATAATTATATTTTGTGAACCACTCCTTGAATGCTTCATAATCGATGCCAAAATCGTCCTTCCAAAGCTCAATATACTTATAAATGCAATCTTTCAGATGATGGCCGTTAAGGAAAATGAGCTCGCAAGGCATAATAATCAATCCCTTTGTTGGACATCCATTGAACACTTTGAAACGGCGATAGAGAAGCTGAGTTAGCTTGCCTGGATATGATGATGCTGGTGCATCTGACAGTTTACATGTCTCATCGAAAGCAATACCTGCTTCAGTTGTATTAGAAATGACAAAGCGAATCTCAGGTTGCTCAGCAAGTGCCATGAATGCCTGATTTTGGCTGTAAGGATTGAGAGCTCGACTAATACAATCGACACGAGTGAGCGAATTCACTTTTTCGCCATTGAGACGACCTTGAAGGTTCACATGATATAAGCAGTCTTGACCATTAAGCCATTCCACCATACCCTTCTCTATTGGCTGTACCACGACAACGCTTGAATTGAAGTCTGTCTTCTGATTCATGTTGTAGATAATCAAGTCAACAAAGCAACGAAGGAAATTACCTTCGCCAAACTGAATGATTCGCTCTGGAGCATGGCTCTTAGGAGCAGTTCTTGAATTAAGAGCTTTCATTTTGATAATTTTTATGTAAGTTAGATTTATTTTCACGACAAAATTACACCTTTTATTGCAACTAATCAAAATTAATTGCTTAAATTTGCGACATAAACAACAAAATACACACTTTTATGGCTAAACCTTTTATGGATGAGAACTTCCTATTGCAAAGTGAAGTTGCTCAAGAACTCTTTCATGAACATGCGGCTAAAATGCCGATTATTGACTACCACTGCCATCTTATCCCACAGATGGTAGCAGAAAACAAGCGTTTCGAATCTATCACTCAAATCTGGTTAGGCGGCGACCACTACAAGTGGAGAGCTATGCGCTCAAATGGAGTTCCAGAACAATTCTGCACGGGAAAAGACACATCTGACTGGGAAAAATTTGAGAAATGGGCAGAGACAGTACCATATACATTCCGCAATCCGCTCTACCACTGGACTCATCTTGAACTCAAGACAGCTTTCGGAATAAATAAGACTCTCAACCCAGAGAATGCACGAGAGATTTTCGACGAGTGTAACGATCAAATAAAGAATGATCCTAAATTCACTCCACGAGGCTTGATGAAGCATTACAATGTAAAAGTCGTATGCACAACTGACGACCCTATAGATTCGCTTGAGTATCACAAACAGGTAGCGGATGACCCTACAATGGAGACTCGTATGCTTCCAACATGGCGTCCAGACAAAGCTATGGCTGTAGAAGTACCATCAAATTTCAAGTCTTATGTTGAAAGCCTTTCTCAAGTTAGCGGCGTGAACATCAGCAATTTTAACGATTTTGTTGACGCTCTTCAAAATCGTCATGATTTCTTCGCTTCTATGGGATGTAAACTTTCTGACCACGGCATCGAAGAGTTCTACGCAGAGGACTACAATGATGCAGAAATAAGCTCTATATTTAATAAGGTATATGGAGGCGCAGAGCTTACTAAGGAAGAAATTCTTAAGTTTAAGTCTGCAATGATGATAGTATTCGCAGTTCAAGACGCCGAAGCTGGATGGGCTCAGCAGTTCCACTACGGAGCTATCCGTGACAACAACACTAAAATGTTCAAGCTTCTTGGACCAGACACAGGATTCGACTCTATCGGAGAATTCAACACTGCCAAGAACTGTTCAAAATTCCTCAACAAGCTAAACTCACAAGACAAACTTGCTAAGACAATTCTTTACAATCTCAATCCATGTGCAAATGAGGTGCTTGCAACAATGCTTGGCAATTTCCAAGACGGTTCTATTCCTGGAAAGATTCAGCTTGGTTCTGGATGGTGGTTCCTTGATCAGAAAGATGGCATGACAAAGCAGATGAATGCACTCTCACTTCTTGGGCTCCTCAGCAGATTCGTAGGTATGCTCACAGACTCGCGCTCATTCCTCTCTTACCCTCGTCATGAGTATTTCCGCCGCATTCTCTGCAACCTCGTTGCAACTGATATTGAGAATGGTGAAGTGCCTTACAATGGTTACGAGGCAGCTCGTGTAAAGCAGATGATTGAAGATATCAGCTACAACAACGCAAAGAACTATTTCCAATTCTAATTTAACATGTATAAAAATAAAAGCCAACTCACGAGAGTTGGCTTTTATTTTATAATAACATATAAGAGATTTATTACTTTTTCTCTTCCTTCTTCTCTTCTTTCTTAGCTGGAGCTTTCTTGTAACGCTTGTTAAGTGCATTTACGACTTCATTAGTAACATCGTATGACTCATTTGCATAGAGTACATTATCAATGCCAGAGCTCTTGCAAAGGATAAAATCATATCCCTTTTCCTTAGCATAAGACTTGGTGAAATTTTGAATTGTATCAGTAAGAGCCTGGAACTCCTTCTGATATTCCTCTTGAAGAGATGTAGAAAGACGAGCCTGAAGAGCTTCTAAATCCTGCTGAAGCTTTGCAAGACGAGTTTGTTCTGCTTCGAATTGCTGTTGAGTGAACTGATTGCTCTGATACTTGCGGTTAAAGTCCTGCATCTGATTTGTGAAATTCTTTCCTTTCTCGTTGATTGTAGACTCTGCATTTGCGCGCTTTTTTGCAAACTCCTCTTCAAGATCCTTGCACTTCTGATACTGGCTTGTAAGAGTATCAATCTGAACAAATGCAATCTTAAATGAACCAGAAGCCTTGCTCGCTTGAGCAGGTGCCTCGGCAGATGCTGCAGGCTCATTGCTCTTGTCGCATGATGTGATGAAGGCAGTTGCTGCCAACATCATAAGTCCGCTAAGGAC
>JAGHVC010000122.1 GCA_018064505.1 Candidatus Minthosoma caballi
GACTCGCTTTTCTACAGCACAAACAGAGCATTAGCTTCTGTTGGTTCTGGACTATTCGTGAACTATTCATATTTATGAAAATAATTTTGCGCAGTTACTTACTTATTTCATTGATGGTGTTAATCTCATCCATCAGTGCATTTGCACAGGCAGAAGAGGATACTTTGACAAATCGTCATCCGGAATACCTTCCTTCTATCAAAGCAGGTGAAATTGCTCCAGATTTTGAGGCTACTGATACGATAGGCAATAAGCTGAAATTGTCAGATTACAGGGGTAAGTATGTTATCTTGGACTTTTGGGCAACTTGGTGTGGTGATTGCAGGCGAGAAATACCATTTCTCAAGCAATTGTATGAAGATGTGAAAGATAAGCAGATAAATGGAGTTCCCATGCAGTGGATAAGCTTTAGTTTTGACAACAAAGCTGAATCATGGAAAAACATCCTTAGAAAAGAGAAGTTTCCTTGGCCGCAAGTGAGCAATCTTAAAAACACTCGCGAAGACGAAACATTCAAAGCTTACAAGCTGAATTGGATACCAGCGTTCTTTGTGCTTGATTCTGAAGGCAAAGTAGTCGGAACTGCTATTACTGCAGCGGGATTGAGAAAAGTTATTGATGATTTGAACTAATACATAAAAAACATAAATGGCTACAAAAACGACCACAAGGACAACCACAAAGACGGTAACAAAAACGACAACAAGCACCACAACCAAGAGAAAAACTAGAAAAAAGAAGAATGAATCATTCTCTTGGAAGAAAGCGCTTGGTATCACATACATTAAGCGTTGGTTCACTCGCAAGACAGGCATTCCACTCACAAAAGGTGGATGGGAACGCAAAATCGGTAAGTTCTTCATCGACTTGTTCACTGGTAAGAAGAATGAGAAGAAAGAAGAAGGTGCTGTGAATGACGGATTGATGGGAACGATTGAAACTAATAATGAAAACGAAAAATAATAATCTCCATAACCTTAGACTTTATAAACAAATGAAAAAACTACTTATTTCAACAATGATACTTACAATGAGTGGCAGTATTTTAGCACAAAATCCATTCCTTGAGCGTAGGTTTGGCACTCCATACGAAATTCCTCCATTTGAGAAAATCACCATGGATCACTACCGCGAAGGAATGATAAAAGGCATAGAACAGCATAAAGTTGAAATCCAGGCCATTATAGACAATAAGGAGACGCCGACATTTGATAATGTGATTGCTGCTTTCGACCAAAGCGGAAAGCTGCTTGACAAGGTTGAAGGCGTTTGGGGCACTTTGGTAGAAAGCAACTCCAACGAGGAATTTCTTCAGTTGGAACGCGAGATGATGCCTCTTATGTCTGATCATAGCGACGATATAATCCTAAACGAAGCTCTTTTCGCGAAAGTGAAAGCTGTGTATGACAATCAGGCTTCAATGAACCTCAACAAGGAACAGAAAAAGGCATTGGAGGTTATCTACAAGCGATTCACCGACAGAGGCGCATTGCTAAGCGAGGCAGACAAGGCAAAACTTCGCACATTGAACAGCAAGCTATCAGACTTATCATTGCAATTTTCGCAGAATCTGCTACACGATACAAACAACACTTATGTGATTGCCAATACTTTAGATGAGCTTAAAGGATTGCCAGAAGCTAATGTGCAGCAGGCGGCAGCTCTTGCAGAAAGAATTGGGCAGAAAGGCAAATATGCTTTCAATATGCAACGACCAAGTTGCAATCCGGTGTTGCAGTATTGTTCAAATCGTGAACTTCGAAAGAAAGTGTATGATGCTTATACAAATCGCTGCAATCATGGTGATAAATATGATAACAAAGAGATAGCAAAAGAGATTATCACTCTGCGCTTGCAGAAAGCAAAACTTCTTGGATATGAAGACTTTGCGTCTATGCAGTTGTCTAATCGCATGGCAAAAAAGAGTGAGAATGTTTACAATCTCTTCGACCAGATCTGGGAACCTGCAGTAGAGAAGGCAAATGAGGAGATTGCTGATATTCAAGAACAAATGCAGAAAGATGGCGTGAAGGGCAAACCTGAGCGTTGGGACTATATGTATTATCTCGACAAGGCAAAGAAAGCAAAGTTTAATGTTGACGAGAGTCAAATCTCTGAATATCTTGAGATTAACAATGTGCAGCAAGGTATCTTCTATGTTGCAAACAAATTGTACGGCCTCAACTTCAAAGAGCGTACAGAAGATTATCCAGTGTATGACAGCACGGCAAAATCGTGGGATGTTATTGATAAAGACGGCAATGTGATTGCCATCTTCTATAGTGACTTCTTCCCTCGCGATGGCAAGCGTGCAGGTGCCTGGTGTGGTGGGTTCAGACCAATGGAGTATGATGGAGCTCAGCGTGTGCAGCCTATCGTAACTAATGTGTGCAACATGAATCTTCCTTCCGACGATAAACCTGCATTGCAGAGTTTGGATAATGTGGAGACTATGTTCCATGAGTTTGGCCATGCTCTTCACAGCTTCTTCCGCAATGTACACTACGGTTCGACATCGCGTGTAGAACAGGATTTTGTTGAACTTCCATCGCAAATAAATGAGCATTGGGCATTCGAACCAGAAGTGATGAAGGTGTATGCAAAACACTACAAGACTGGTGAGCCAATTCCTCAAGAATTGCTTAAAAAGATTGATGAAAGCTCAAAGTACGGACAAGGATTTGCAACTACTGAGCTTCTTGCAGCTGCTCTTGTAGATATGGATCTTCACACACAGAAGAGTATTCCTTCTAAATTCAATGTAATGGACTTCGAGACACAGAAACTCAAGGCTCGTAATATGCCTGCACAGATTCTTCCTCGCTATCGTGTGACTAACTTCAGCCATATCATGGGAGGATATGCAGCTGGATACTACAGCTATATTTGGTCAGAAGTGCTTGATGCAGATGCATTTGAGGCATTCAAGGAAAGCGGAGATATCTTCAATCCTGAGATTGCAAAGAAATTCAAAGACTATGTGCTCACTCCTGGCAGCATTGATGACGGAATGACCATGTACAAGAATTTCCGTGGAAGAGAGCCAAAGATTGATGCTTTGCTCGAAGGGCGTGGTCTTGTGAAGAAAGACGCACCAAAAACATTGAAGAGCAACGATATAGAAAAGAAATGATGCAATATATAGCACAACGGGATGGATATTGAACTGTTAATATACTTATTACTTCATGGTTTTGGTATTGGCTATATGCTGATACTTGGATTGTACCTGCTGCTGACAAAGAAGAGTTTGTTTGACACGGCTGTGAAACCAAACTTTCTTTTGAGGCGTTCAGCAGGTGTCAATGTGCTCATGTGGGGAGGAACTTTTGTCACAGGCATGGTTGCATATTTCCTCGGTGGTAAGTACGATTATGATTTCCTTGGTTTGGATGCGCTCATTGACTTGTTCCTTATTCCTGGCATAGGTACATTCTTGTTCTGCCTTGTTCAGGTGGGCAAGCCAGACATGAAGAAGGTTCTGTTGTCTGTCATTGTGCCCGTTGTGTTGCTGCTTTATTTTGTGATAACCCAGAGTGTTTGGGCAATTAGAATCTCTTCCGCATATTGGTTTGTTTATATTGTGTTAGTGGTGCTTTCGTTCGGAAGAAAGCAATTGCAATATAAGAAGAAGCTGAAGGAAAACTTCTCCGACTTACATCATAAGGAACTGAAATGGATCAATCAGTTAATTGTGTTCTTCCTTCTTTATGCTTCTCTCTATGCTGTGGGGCATTATTTTAAAATGCCATTATTGCTCAATCTGTCTTATGCAATCTGCCTGATAGCATGGACCTACATCACATGGCATGTTGAGCATCAGGAGAAACTGGTGGATTTTTGGGAACCAAACGAGCGAAAATATTCTGTCGCTTCAAACTCAAGCCATGAGGATTTTGCCGACAAGTCTTTTGTTGATGGTAAAGAACAGAATAGTGCTGACCATGCTATTAATCAAGAATTATATGATAAGGTAGAGGCTCTGCTAGAAAAAGAATGCATTGCAAATGGCTTGTATCTGCAAAATGATTTGTCTTTGCCTGTTCTTGCAGCGGCACTCGGCACTAACCGCACTTATCTGAGCCAATATTTCACCAGCAAAAATACGACTTTTTATAGCTACATTAATGGCCTTCGCATAGATCGTGCAGTAAGTATGATTCGTAACAAAGAAAAAGGTGTTACGATGGAAAATATCTACACTCAATGCGGTTTCAATAGCTCAAACACTTTCAGAAGGGCATTCATTGATAAGATGGGATGCACTCCTGCTTTGTATGTGGCAAAGATGCTTGGCAAGAAGGACTGAAGCTTTTTTACTTCGAAGTGATTTTTACTTTAATAGCATTATCTAATTCTTCTTTCCATTCAGCAAGTGAACCAAACCATTCTTCTGCGCTGTGGAATCCCTCCTCTTCCATATCTGCACAGAAAGAAACATAGTATTTTGCAAACTGAGATGGCTTAAGGGTAATCATGTACTGTAAAGTATCATTCACTTGCTTATCTGCATATTTTTTAGGGACATAAACAGCTAAACCAACAGCTTCTGGCTTGTAAAGCTCCTTCTTACCATAGTCGGGGTAATCGCTTCCCCATGAAGCAGCAATATTGCTGGTTGTGAAGTGCTTTGGCTCTGTTCCGACTTTCTGTACTCCTGTGCATAGTTGCCAATTCTTCAAAGCCTCATCAGCATTGATTTGTACTTCCATTTCCCTATGACCAGCATATAATATATAATATGTGTAGATGTTGTTGCCATTCCATCCTAAATCTTTCATCTCCACGACTGTGCGCAGAGGGCCATAAGATGCAATTCGCTGGCCACGAAGCTTCACATTGTCGATGAGTAGGGGACTTCCGTTCTTGAATTCTCTCAGAGTGCCACACCCCATGCTTGCTCCAGCCCAAAGCACATCATTGCCAAAGCCATTGTCGAGATCTTCTTTCACGCTGTAAAAGTGTGTTTTCTCCAGTTCCAGCTGACGCTTTTTTTTGCCGTACAAATCAATGTTCTGACGCTCATCTACATACACTCTCCATGCGGTGAATTCATTTTCGAACTCAGCTCCATGAGGGTAAACATCCTTGAAGATGTAACTGTCTCCAGGTGCTTCTATGCCATTGATTGTTGGGTACTTGCCATACTTGTCATTAAGGCCCATGTGGGCATACACTCGTGAATCATAATTCTTGTTTTCTCCTTTGGCACAGAGCTTAACTTCGTATGTTTGAGTTGCCTTTGCAGGAATATCAGCAAGGAACACAAGTTCGTCGTTCTTTGTGTCGCCGTTCAAGTCGTCCAATTGGCAAGGTATGTCTTTGCCGTTCAGCGTGATTGTGGCACTGCTTACATTGAAAGATAGCTTCTTTATCTCCGTAAATTTTAGCACGATAGGTTCGTCGCTTTTAGCTTTGTTCCAATTGTTTGTCACTGATACGCTCAGTGTTTTCTCCTGCGCCATCATGGCAAGAGGAAAGAGTAGGGCTGATATGAGGATTGCTTTTTTCATAAAGTAGAGTTAGCGAGTTTTTTTGTATTATCGGGGCGAAGTTAATAATAATTTTTCGTAACTTTGCCCCAAATTAATGATTATATGATTGATTCAAGCATTTTGCAAGGAAAAAAGGCGGCGTTTTTCACTCTTGGATGTAAATTGAACTTTGCTGAAACAAACAGCGTAGCTCAGCAACTTGCCAAGTATGGAGTGGAGAAGGCTGTTAAGGACGAGGTGGCAGACATCTGCGTGATAAATACATGCAGCGTGACAGAGATGGCTGACCATAAATGTCGCCAAGCAATACATAAGCTTGTGAAACAGCATCCTGGGGCTTTTGTCGTTGTGACAGGGTGTTATGCTCAGCTTAAGCCTCAGGAGATAATCGACACTGCAGGAGTGGACATGGTTGTTGGTGCAGAAGAGAAAGCTTCGCTGATTGAGCATATAATGGAAGGAATCACCAATAAGCAGCTGAGTGATTCTGATTCTTCCCTCTTCAATGACTCCGTCGGGCAAAAGGTTCTTCACTCTTCACTCAAAGATATTAAGTCGTTTGCGCCTTCATGTTCACGCGGAGACCGAACACGCTATTTCCTTAAGGTTCAGGATGGTTGCAACTATTATTGCACATATTGTACCATACCGATAGCTCGCGGTCGTAGCCGCAATGGCAGCATTGCTTCTATGGTGGAGCAAGCACAGCAAGTGGCAGCTGAAGGAGGAAAAGAAATAGTCATTACAGGAGTGAACATTGGCGATTTTGGACGCACTACTGGTGAGACATTCTTCGATTTGGTCAAGGAGCTTGACAGGGTGGAAGGCATTGAACGATACCGCATCTCAAGTATCGAACCAAATTTGCTTACAGATGAGATCATTGAATTCTGCGCGCAGTCGAGAGCCTTCATGCCACATTTCCATATTCCTTTGCAGAGTGGATGTGATGAAGTTCTGAAACTTATGCATCGTCATTATGACACAGCTTTGTCCCGTAGCAAGATTGAAAAGATAAAGTCGATTATGCCAGATGCTTTCATCGGAGTGGATGTGATAGTCGGCACTCGTGGCGAAACTCCAGAGTATTTCCAAAAAGCTTACGACTTCATCGATAGCCTTGATATTTCTCAGCTTCATGTGTTCTCATACAGTGAGCGTCCTGGCACCAAAGCACTTGAAATTCCGTATGTTGTCACTCCTGATGTTAAACATGAACGAAGCCAGATGCTCCTTAGGCTTTCTGAGCAGAAAACACATGATTTTTATCAAAAGTTCATTGGAGCAGAACGCTCAGTGTTGCTGGAGCATGCAAGTCCTCGTAAACCATTCATGAATGGATTTACAGATAACTACATTCGAGTGCAAGTGCCTAACCAGCCAAGTCTTGATAATCAGATAATAAAGATGCGTTTGGGTGGTTTCAATGAAGATGGTGATGCATTGATAGTGCATAATTAATAATTGAGTAATAAAGATTTCGTTTATATATCGCCTTGAAAAAGCTTGCAATAGTAATACTGAATTGGAATGGCAAGGATATGATGCTCAAATACTTGCCAACAGTCATTGCCAACAGTGTTGGTGATGTGATTGTTGCTGACAACGCCTCTACTGATGGTTCTGTGGAAATGTTAAAAGAGCAATTCCCGGATGTTCGTACTATTGTTCTTGACCAAAACTATGGCTTTGCTGGAGGATATAATAAGTCGCTTTCTCAATTGCCAGAATATGAGTATTATTTGTTGCTTAATAGCGATGTGGAAATTTCTCAGAATGAGTGGGATGGGCCATTGACTTATTACATGGATTCTCACCCGGATTGTGCTGCTTGTCAGCCTAAATTGATGTCGCTGAAGCAGAAAGAATTGTTTGAATATGCAGGAGCAGCAGGTGGATTTTTGGACAAGTATGGCTATCCGTTCTGTCGTGGCAGAGTGATGAACAATGTAGAGAAAGACGAAGGTCAGTATGACGAGATTGTTCCTCTGCTATGGGCTACAGGAGCAGCGTTGATGGTGCGTGCTACTGATTGGAGAGCGAGTGGAGGATTAGATTCCCGTTTCTTTGCTCACATGGAAGAAATTGATTTGTGTTGGCGACTTCGCATTGCAGGTAAGTCAATAGTCTGTGTATCAAGCAGTACGGCTTATCATCTTGGAGGTGCAACGCTCAATCAAGGTAACCCTCACAAGACATTTTTGAACTTCCGCAATAATCTTCTCATGCTTTATAAGAATCTACCGGATTCGGAGCTAAGCAATGTTATGAATGTTCGCCGTTTCTTGGATTATTTGGCATCATTACAGTTCTTGCTGAAAGGAGATACTGCCAATTTCAAGGCTGTGCTTAATGCTCGCAAGGAGTTCAAGGCTATTCGCAAGGATTTTGAAGCAGACCGCATTCGTATACAGAAATCTGGCAGTCCTTCCGAAATTCCAGAAAGGATGCCCGTTTTCTTGCTTTGGCAGTATTATGTGAAAGGTCGAAGAACATTCTCGGCCATTTGTTCTTAGATATGCCTTACTTATATTTGATTATGAACTAATTATTCAATTGCAAGGTTGTTCTTTGTTTTGATGATATCAAACGAAAGAACAAATCAATTGTCTCACTTTTTTATTCAAAAGTATAAATACTTTTAAAATAATGTGAAATACAACTTTTTTTCACACTTGTTTAGGGGATTCTGTGGCGGAAAAGTGCTAATTTTGCACTTCGAAAAGGGTATGAAATGCTCTTTTTGATAATGAAAACTGAAAAATAAATTTACAAAGAAATATGGCAGAAGCTATTGACATTCGTGAACTAAATGAAAAGATAGAGCGTCATAGTGCGTTCGTCACAAACATTATGACAGGCATGGATCAGGCTATCATTGGTCAGAAACATCTTGTCGAATCCCTTCTTCTTGGCCTTCTTAGCGATGGTCATGTGTTGCTCGAAGGTGTACCTGGTTTGGCTAAGACTAAAGCAATCAAGACTCTTGCATCACTCATCGATGCACAGTTCAGCCGCATACAGTTCACACCAGACCTCTTGCCTGCCGATGTTATTGGCACAATGATCTACAGCCAGAAAGATGGCCAGTTCATTGCAAAGAAAGGTCCAGTATTCGCAAATTTCGTGCTTGCAGACGAAATCAACCGTGCCCCTGCTAAGGTGCAGTCAGCTTTACTTGAGGCAATGCAGGAGCGTCAGGTGACAATCAGTACAAATACATACGAGTTGCCAAAGCCTTTCCTCGTGCTTGCAACTCAGAATCCTATTGAACAGGAGGGCACTTATCCTCTTCCTGAGGCTCAGGTTGACCGATTCATGCTTAAGGTTGTGATTGACTATCCAAAGCTTGAAGAAGAAAAGAAGATTATCCGTCAGAACATCAGCGGTGAGAAGCAGGAAATCCGACCAATAATGGGTACTGCAGAGATTGAGGAAGCAAGAAAAGTTGTTCGTGAGGTGTATCTTGACGAAAAGATTGAGCAGTACATTGCAGATATTGTTTTTGCAACTCGTTATCCAGAAAAGTATAATTTGAAGGAACTCAAGGGCCTCATCGGTTTTGGCGGTTCTCCTCGTGCTTCTATCAACCTTGCGCTTGCTGCTCGCTCTTATGCATTCATCAAGCATAGAGGCTATGTTATTCCTGAGGATGTGCGTGCAGTGGCACAGGATGTGCTTCGTCATCGTATCGGATTGACTTACGAGGCAGAAGCAAGCAATGTTACAAGCGAGGAAATCATCAGCAAGATTTTGAATAAGGTTGAAGTGCCATAATGGATACTGAGGAATTATTACAGCGCGTAAGGAAGATTGAAATCAAGACAAAGGGCTTGAGCAACAATATCTTTGCTGGTGAATACCATTCGGCATTCAAAGGCAGAGGTATGGCATTCAGTGAAGTGCGTGAGTATCAGTATGGTGATGATGTTCGCGACATAGACTGGAATGTTACAGCTCGTCTTGGCAAACCTTACATCAAGGTGTTTGAAGAAGAGCGAGAGCTCACGGTCATCTTGATGGTGGATGTTTCTGGCTCACTTGATTTCGGCACTCAAAAGCAATCGAAGAGGCAGTTGCTTACCGAGATTGCAGCCACGCTTGCCTTTTCTGCTATTCAGAATAATGACAAGATAGGTGTCATCTTCTTTAGCGACAAAGTTGAGAAGTTTATTCCTCCAAAGAAGGGTAGGAAGCACATTCTCTTCATCATTCGTGAACTGCTCGATTTTCAGCCAGAAAGCAACAGGACGGATATCGGACAAGCGGTGGAGTTCATGACTAATGCTATAAAAAAGCGTTGCACAGTATTCTTGCTCAGCGACTTCTTCGATCCTGCAGACTATACAAATCAGCTAACTGTGGCTAATCGTCGACATGATGTTGTGGCTTTGCAGATTTATGACCGCAGAATGGTGGAGCTGCCTGATGTGGGAATAGTGAAAATGCATGATGCGGAAACTGGTCGTGACACATTTGTGGATACATCTTCCAAAGCTGTGCGCAGAGCTCACCACGAGTGGTGGGTAGGGCATCAGGCATGGTTGAGAGATGCATTTACCAAGTCAAACATCGATAATGTCTCTGTTCGAACAGATGAAGATTATGTTAGAGCATTGATGTCATTGTTCAAGAGAAGAAGCTAGTTTTGCGACATGAGATTCTGTCTCGTTTTTTGAAAGTCAAAGATTGGTTCATTCTCTGATTGTTGGAAGAAACAAACGATGAAAAAACTGAATTTGAAATACTATATATTGCTGTCAATCTGTTGCTTAATGAGTTTCGCAAAAGCAACGGCACAAGTGACTGTGGAGTCTAAGCTTGATTCTGCTGGCATTTTTATAGGACAGCGAATAGGACTTACGCTTGAGGTGAGTGCAGAGGCTGGCAAGAATGTTGAGATGCCAGAGTGGGATAGTCTGCAGCAGGTGGTGCCTGGACTTGAATTTGTTCGTTCAGAGAAAGCTGATACGAGCTACATGAACGAGGGCAAGACCATGCTTTTGTCAAAGAGGTACTATTTCACATCTTTTGACTCAGCTCTCTATCTCATCCCAGAGATGGATGTGAAAGTGGACGGCAAGTCATATCTCTCAAAGAAACTTGCGCTGAAGGTTGTTACTTTTGAAGTTGATACTCTGCATGCGGACAGTATCTTTGGCATGAAAACAGAGCTTGCCCCTCCTTTTGATTGGGCAGAATGGAGATTAGTTATCATCTTCTTTATCATAGCATTGCTTATTGCTGCATTGATGGGCTATGTCATCTATCGCTTGAAGAATAATAAGCCTATCTTGCGTCGCATTAGAACTAAAAAGCATGTGGCTCCTCATAAGGCTGCCATGCAGAAGATAGAGCAAATCAAAGAGGAAAAGATATGGCAGAGTGAGGACTCTAAAGAGTACTACACTCAGTTGACCGACACTCTCCGCGAGTACATTAAGGAGAGATACGGATTCAATGCCATGGAGATGACATCGTATGAGATAATCCAGAAGTTGCAGGAAGTGAATGATGAACAGGCAATTGGTGAGTTGCGTGAATTGTTCCAGACTGCTGACCTTGTGAAATTCGCAAAATACAGTACCCTCATCAATGAAAACGACCGCAACCTCGTCAGCGCTATTGAATACATCAATCAGACGAAGCTGGAGGAGCCAGAAGAGAAGCCTCAGCCAGAGGTGATTGTTGTGGAAGAGAAGCGTTCGAAGATTGCCAAACGAGTGCTCATAGCAAGCATTGTTGTTGCCGGCTTAGTTCTTCTTGGCGTGTTAGGATTTGTAGGATACAGAATATATATGTTGACGCTATAAAATGGAATTTAAGAACCCCTTGTTTTTTCTGCTCCTTTTAGCGCTTGTTCCATACATAGTATGGTATGTGCTAAGATTCAAGTCGAGTCTTCCTTCGATAAAGGTGCCAGATACATCAAAATATGCTCAAGTACCAAAGACTTTCCGTCTTTATCTCATGCATTTCCCATTCTTGCTGAGAATAGCTCTTATAAGTCTGGTTGTATGCATCTTAGCTCGTCCACAGAGCAAACATTCATGGAGTGATACTGATGTGGAGGGTATTGATATCATGCTTGCAGTCGATGTTTCTACCTCTATGCTTGCTCAGGATTTCAAGCCGAATCGTGTTGAGGCCCTTAAGGAGATAGCTCAGAGATTCATAGAAAAGCGTCCAAACGACAATATCGGACTTGCCTTGTTTGCAGGTGAAGCATACACACAGTGTCCTCTCACCACCGACCATGTGGTGCTGATGAATCTCTATAATAGTGTTGATTGCAATATGGCAGCGCGTGGAGTTATTGACGACGGAACTGCCATAGGCGACGGCATTATGAATGCCATTCTCCGTTTGAAAGAGAGCGAAGCTAAGTCGAAAGTCATCATTCTTCTTACTGATGGTGTGAACAATAGTGGTAACATTTCTCCTCTCACAGCAGCAGAGATAGCAAAGAAATATGGCATTCGTATCTACACTATTGGTATTGGTCGCAATGGTATGGCGCCATATCCGCTCCCAACAGGTGGCACAGCAATGCTTCCTGTAGAGATAGATGAGCAGACAATGACAAAGATTTCTAATGAAACAGGTGGTCAGTATTTCCGCGCTCAGAAGAATTCAGAGCTTGATGCCATCTATCAAGATATTGACAAGATGGAGCGTACTAAGTTCAATGTGAAGCAGTTCAGCCGTCGTGGTGAGCTCTATCAGCCATTTGCTATAGCTGCATTGATTGTGTTCTTAGCAGAGATACTTTTACGAACAGTTATACTAAAGAGATTGCCTTGATATGTTTAGATTTGCAAGCCCAATATACTTATATTTATTAATACTCATACCAGTATTCACTGCTGTGTATGTGTTTCTGCAGATTCGTGCAAAGCAGCAATTGAAGAAGTTTGGCGATCCAGAGCTTCTTAAGCATCTCATGCCAGATGTGTCGGCATTGAGGAGAAATATAAAATTTGCCCTTATGATGCTTGCATTGGGACTCATAGCTATAGTACTTGCTCGTCCTCAGTATGGCACAAGAAATGAGGAAGTTAAGCGCTCTGGCATCGAAGTCGCAATAGCGGTGGATGTTTCCAACTCAATGCTTTGTAAGGATGTTAGCCCAAGCCGTCTTGATAAGTCGAAGATGATTGTGAGCAAGCTGGTAGAGCAGTTTGACGAGGACAAAGTGGGACTCATTGCTTTTGCCGGAAGTGCAATCACGCTCCTTCCTCTCACAAGCGACTATGTTTCTGCAAAGATGTTCCTTGATCAGCTCAATCCTTCCACAGTTGCAATGCAAGGTACAAATGTGGCAGAAGCAATCACAAGAGCTACAGCTGGATTCTCACGAAGAACAAATGTGGGTAGAGCTCTCATTCTCATCACAGATGCTGAAGATAATGAAGAAGGTGCTCTCGAAGCTGCAAGTGCGGCAAAGAAAGCAGGAGTCCAAATATTTGTTCTTTCTGTAGGAACAGAGCAGGGTGGACCTATAGTGATGAGTGATGGCTCTTTCAAGAAAGACCTTGCTGGCAATGTGGTCACTACGAAACTCAACGAACAAATTGGCAAGAGCATCGCTCAAGCAGGAGGCGGACTCTATATTCATGTTGACCAAACAGATATGGCTCAGTCTTTGCTTGAAAAAGAGATTGAGAAGATGCAGAAAGAAGATATTTCCATGTCAATGTACTCTGAATATGATGAGCAGTTTGTAGCAGTTGCATTGTTGCTCTTTGTTGTTCTCATTGCAGAAATATGCATTATGGAAAGAAAGAATCATTTATTCAAGAATATCAAGCTGTTTAAGTAGAGACAAATATGAATAGGCTTTTACATATAATAGCATTTTTCATTGCATTCACTCTTGTCTTTTCTGTGGATGCAGTTGCTCAGAGCGCAAGAGATTGTATTCGTCTTGGCAATGTTGCTTATCGTTCCAAGCAGTATGATAAGGCTGAGACGATGTATCTTAAGTCGATAGAGAAGTCGCCATCTTTCGAGGCATACTACAATCTTGCCAATACCTATGTGATGCAGCAGAAGGATTCAACAGCTTTTGAAAACTACAAGAAAGCTGATTCTATAGGAACCAGTGATCCAATGCGCAAAGCTCGCAACTTCCACAATATGGGTAATATATGGTATGCTCAGGGACTGGCAGCTGCCACGCAGCAGGATGGCAATCCAGCACAGGCATTCCAGAATGCAGTCAATTTCTACAAGAGTTCCCTTCGTTGCAATCCTAATGATGATGAAACTCGCTATAATCTTGCCATGGCTCAGTATCAGCTGAAGAAAAACCAAGACAAGAATGGCGGTGGTGGAGGCAACGACAACAAAGATGACCAGAACAAAGACAAGCAGAATCAAGATAAGCAGAAGCAGGATCAGGATAAGAAAAACCAAGACAAACAGAATCAGGATCAGCAGAAGCAAGATCAAGATAAGAAAGACGAAAAGAAACCAGAACAGCAACAGCCTCAGCCTCAAAAGAATGAGATGAGCGATCAAGTTGCCGAACAGCTTCTCAACTCAGCTCAGCAAGACGAAAAGGGTGTGCAGCGCAAAGTCAATAAGAATCAGAACGGAAAGCGTCGCAACCTTGAGAAAGATTGGTAATCAATAGAATATGAAACGAATATATAGCATATTAACAGCATTCACGCTCTTTGTGAGCATCTTCTCTTTGTCAGCATTTGCTGATGGAGTGACAATGAATGTGTCAGCCCCTTCCACAGTTGAAGCAGGTGGCAAATTCCGAGTGCAGTTTACAGTCAACACGCAGAATGTGTCAAACTTCGTAGCTCCAGATTTCAAGGGCTTTGAAGTTATATATGGACCTGCCACATCATCCCAGAGCAGTTTCCAGATGATAAATGGTCGCACAAGCCAAAGCAGCAGTATTATCTATACTTATGTGTTGCTTAGCGATGTGCCAGGCACATACACCATTGGCAGTGCCAGCGTGCAAGTTGATGGTAAGGCAGTTAAGTCTCGCCCTACAACCGTCAAGGTGCTTTCTGCAGGCTCAGGCAATAATTCTGGTAGCAGTAGTCGCAGTTCTGGCTCAGCAAGCGGCCGTCAGACTACAGAGCCTCTAACAACAGGCACAGGAATCACAACAAAGGATTTGTTCATGACAGCTACTGCAAGTCGCACCAATGTGCATGAGCAGGAAGCAATTCTCCTTACATATAAAATATATACGCTTGTTGACCTCACAGAGCTTGATGGCAAATTGCCTACTCTCGATGGATTCCAGATACAGGAGATACCTCTTCCACGCACAAAGGAATTCAGCATTGAGCAGCACAATGGCCGCAACTATCGCACAGTTGTGTGGAGCCAATATCTCCTCTTCCCTCAGAAATCAGGAAACCTCACAATTCCTTCCATCACATACGAAGGCGTTGTGGTGACACGCAATCGCAATATTGACCCTATCGAAGCTTTCTTCAACGGACAGAGCGGTATGATGGAGCTTAAGAAGAAGATAACAACTCCTGCTCTCACCATCAAGGTTTCACCGCTCCCTGCTAAACCCGACAATTTCTCAGGAGCTGTGGGCAAGTTTAGCATCACATCAAACATTAGTTCTAAGGAAGTTGATGCAAATGAGGCTGTTACCCTCAAGCTCTGCGTGAAGGGCAGTGGCAACATGAAGCTCATTGCAACTCCAAATGTGGATTTCCCTAAAGACTTCGAAACCTACGATGCTAAAGTCAATGACAAGTTTGAACTCACTCGTTCAGGACTTGCAGGATCAAAAGAATTTGAATATCTTGCAGTGCCTCGCCATCCAGGAGAGTACACCATTCCAGCTGTGAAGTTCGTTTATTTTGACACAGATTCACGCTCTTATAAGACACTCACTACTGAGCCATACACTATAAAAGTAAATAAGAGCAAGGGTGGCAGCTCTCAGAGTGTTTCAAACTATAGTGGGCAGCAGCGCGATGTGCAGCAGCTGAATCAAGACATTCGCTTCATCAAGAAGGGCGATGCCGAGTTGCATCAGCCAGGCGAGACATTCTTTGGCACATGGAAGTATGGTTTAGGCTATCTCATTCCGCTCCTTCTCTTCCTTGTTCTTGCAATTCTCGGTCGCAAGCAGATGAAAGCAAATGCCAATGTAGCCCTTTCTCGTGGAAAGAAAGCCAATAAGGTTGCTCTCAAGCGAATGAAGACAGCAAAGAAGTTGTTGGATGCCCGCGACCAAGGCAAGTTCTACGACGAGGTGCTTCGTGCGCTCTGGGGCTATGCAGCTGATAAGCTCAACCTTCCTCAAGAGAGTCTGAACAAAGACAATGTGAAAGAACAATTGCTCAGTCGTGGTGCAAGCCAAGAGCGTGTAGATCAGCTTATTAAAGTGCAGAATGACTGCGAGTTTGCTCGCTATGCACCAGGCGATCCAAATGAGACGATGGAAAATATCTATAACAATGCCATCCAGGCAATAACACAGATGGAGGACGAACTATGATGAAGAAGATTTTGTTCACAGCATTCCTTATTCTGGTTTCTGTAGCATCCTTTGCCATCAGCAAGGTTGAGGCAGATGCACTATACGAAAAAGAAAACTATTCAGAAGCGGCTCAGGCTTACGAGTCTATCCTTCAGAATGAAGGAGTTGCTGCCGAAGTATATTATAATCTTGGCAACTGCTACTATAAGATGGATGAGATGCCACGCGCAATTCTCAACTACGAGCGAGCTCTTCAGCTCAATCCTGGCGATGGCGATATCCGTGCCAACCTCGCCCTTGCACGCGGAAAGACTGTAGATAAGGTGGTGCCTCCATCAGAGATGTTCTTTGTCACTTGGTGGCGCAACATGACCAATTGCATGAGCCTCGATTCTTGGAGTAAAATAGGCATCAGCAGTTTCATACTCCTGCTTTGCGGCTTGGCCATGTATATGTTTCTTACTAAGCTCACAATCCGTAAGATAGGATTCTATGGAGCGATGGCGATGCTCGTTGTCACTATCATTGCAAACCTCGCAGCACTCAGCCAGTACCTTGGTTTCAAATATCGTAATGCAGCAGTGGTCATAGCCCCTTCAGTCACCGTGAAGAGTTCTCCAAGTGCTACAAGTACCGACCTTTTCCTAATCCACGAAGGCTCAAAGGTGGAAATCCTCGATTCGTCCATGAAAGAGTGGATAGAAGTGAAGTTTGAGGAAGGAAAGCAGGGATGGGTAGAAGTAGAAACTGTAGAAGTGATTTGACAAAGATTCGAATAAACGATAGATATTCAAAACAACTAAACGCATAACTACCTCACAATGCTTGAACTTGATCAGCAATTGACCTTAGCCCTCAATGGCAGCGATAGCCTGTTTTGGGACAATGTGATGTACACAGTCACCGACACCTTCTCGTGGACTGCAGTCATCATTGCATTGCTCATAATAATATTCAAGAACAACAGCTTGAAAGAAGCCATAATGGTCTATGTAGCAATAGCATTGCTCATTTTCATTGCCGACCGCATTTGCTCAGGTCTTGTTAAGCCGCTAGTTGAGCGTTGGCGTCCCACTCAGGACCCTCAGATAATGTATCTTATAGATGTTGTGCGTGGCTATCGTGGAGGGCGATTCGGCTTCTTCTCAGGTCATGCTTGCAACACATTCTGCATGGCCACATTCCTTTCATTGCTTTTCAGAAGCCCCAAGGTCACTCTTACCCTTTTCTTTTGGTGCATCACCACCACATTCACCCGCCTCTATTTAGGCGTTCACTACCTTGGTGATGTAACCGTAGGTCTGCTTGTAGGCATCACCCTTGGCACATTATTCTATATCGGCATGGAGAAAGTGCATTCTCGCATAGGTGCCAAGCGCCTCATCTCAGAGCAGTTCACTCCTACAGGCTATCTGCGTGGTGACATGGACACATTCATGACAATCGTCTTCTTTAACTACATTTGCGTTGTCATTTTCGCCATGACACTCGGCATAGGATAACTCTCTTTGTCCCATTGTCCACCCTGTACAGTTCCGAGCTTCTTTTGCCCACCACCCATGCAATCTCATCTCCGTCGCAAAGCAAGGGCTGGCACTCTTTCTCAAATCGGTTCATCTTCAAGTCCGTCAGGAAATCGCTCAGCAGTTTTCTTCTCCCTTTCATGCCGAAAGGAGCAAAGTCGTCGCCATCTTTCGGCAGTCGGATAGTCAATTCACCTCTCACTTTGTCTGAATCCAGATAAGCATACTGCGCATCCTTCAGTATAGTCACATCTCCTATCCCAACAGTATTCATTTCTATTTCAGGCATAGCCATTCTCTCTGGCTCAATCACAAAAGCATCACGATCAATCAGCAGCCTTCGCCCGCCATTGCCAGCAAACATCCTTCCGGTCTCATTCTGTTCCCTAAGCATGTTCTGCATCTGAGACCTGTTGAATCCCAATGGCGACAGCACTTCATGCAGCACCGAGATAGGGGAGGGCGCACTCGTCAGCTTATCTTTATCAATCCTAATGCATCCCATTTCGTCTCTCTGCACGCATTGTTCCATTGTGCATTTCATCGCAGATTCATACACTTTTCTCACCTCGTTCAGGTTTTCAATCGTAGTAGCTATGTTAGCAGCAGCGCCGCTATTGATAGCTTCAAGCACAGGCATCACATCAAGCCTTATCTTGTTTCTGCTATACTCATCCTCGAGGTTGGTATGGTCAGTCACCCAGTCTTGCCCGATGCTCTCAAGCCACTCAATCACTTCGTCTCTCTGCACGCACAGCAGCGGTCTCACCACATTCCCGTTTCGTGGCTGAATGCCGCATGCACCGGCAATTCCCGTGCCTCTTACAATGTTCAGCAGCAGAGTTTCCGCATTGTCATCTTTATGGTGGCCCACAGCAATAGCTTCACATCCGTTCTCGCTCATCATCCTGTCAAAGAAATCATACCTCAGCTCCCTGGCAGCCATTTCTATGCTCATCCCGTGTGCCTTAGCCCAGGCCTCTGTGTCGAAGTCTGTTTTCACGAGTTTCACTCCCATTGCCTCGCACAGATTTTCAGCAAACCTCTCATCCCTCATGCTCTCTTCGCCTCTCAGGTGAAAATTGCAGTGCACAGCCACTACGCCATATCCCAATTCGTTCAGCACCCTCATCAGGCACACCGAATCTGGGCCTCCGCTTAGTCCCACAACCACGCGTCCCCTTGCCGTCAGCAAGTGCTTTTCGCGAATGAAACTCTCTATTTTATGCAGAATCTTATCCATAATCGTATGCAAAATTACTCTTTTCTCACGAATAAAACTACAAAAAAACACTCTACAATAAAAAAACTCGCCAAAATCTTTGCCAGTTATGCAAAATGTACTAACTTTGCACTCGCAAAACAAAAACATGGTGCGTTGGATGAGAGGCTTAGTCAACGGTCTGCAAAACCGTGTACACCCGTTCGAATCGGGTACGCACCTCTTCAAGAGCTGAGATTCTAATGAGTCTCAGCTCTTTTTTTTACATGATTAGCGTACATGCTGCGTCAGAAGCATGCGGAATTTAGTGGATATAATACTTTTCTGGTTTTGCGTTAGTTTGCCACTAAATTGGCACAGAACCTTCTTTACAGTTGACATGCCTATGTTGAAAATGAGACGAAATGAAAAACACTATTCACTCTTCATCAATATGGTCGAACATGCTGATATTCATCTCTTTAGATGGATGAAGAGTGGATGAAGAGTGGAAAGGCGCTCTTCATTCATCCAATGGTTTGTCTTTCAAACGCTTAGGCTCAAATGATGAAGAGTGAAGAGTTTTTGAGTGAATTCATTTTTGCTACGAATGCGAGCGTGTGATACTTGTGTTCATAAGTGTCTAAATACAACCTTCAACTATTCAGAAAATATGCTTTCACTGAATACAGTTATTCGCTTCTTGTGAATACCGTTAGTCAAGCCGTGAGAATAAAAATATTCACACCCTGTGAATAAAAGTATTCGCGTAGCGTGAATAAATAGGGTGTAGTCAACCGCACATTAAGACTGTTTTGGTTCTCAATGTGGTAAGTGCTGGGTAAAAGAAAAAATAGAAAAAGGGAATTTTCTTTGCTTTCATTGCAGATTATTATGCTTTTCTTTGTTCATTTTCCGAAAACTCTGTATCTTTGTATGTATGAGAGTCATTCTAGCATTTGATTCGTTCAAGGGCTGCATCAGTGCCGAAGATGCATGTGATGCCGCTGCGCATGCCGTTAGGAGCGTTCTCCCTCATGCTGATGTGGTACAGTTGCCGCTGAGTGATGGTGGAGAGGGCCTTGTGGAGTGCGTGGCAAGAATGCTGCCCGTGTCGCTCATCACTATTCCTGTGCATGGACCGCTTCACGATGAAGTGTCTGCCACTTACGCAATCTCGGCAGATGGCTCAACTGCCTACATGGAGATGGCTGCTGCCAGTGGGCTGCCTCTCGTGCCAGCTGACAAGCGAAATCCTTTGCTCACGACGACTTATGGGGTGGGGGATATGATTGCTGATGCTGCCGCTCGCCATTGCCGCCACATAGTGATGGGGATTGGTGGCAGTGCCACATGCGATGGCGGTCAGGGCATGTTGCAGAGTTTGGCTGATCATGGCTACGCAATGCCTGCTGACCCTTCTTCGTCGCCTCTGCCCTCGGTAGTAGTGGCTTGTGATGTGACTAATCCCTTGTATGGCGATAATGGAGCAGCAAGGATTTTTGCACCGCAGAAAGGGGCTACTCCAGAGCAAGTTGAGCAGCTGGAGCAGTCGTTGCGAGCTTTTGCACAGCGTACGGAAGAGCTTGGCATTGCCGAACGAAGGCTGGCACATAGTCCAGGCACAGGTGCTGCAGGAGGGTTGGGCTATGCTCTCGTTGCTTATCTTAATGCTGAGCTTTGTTCTGGCATAGATACGATGCTGAGTCTTGTAAGCTTCGACAAGCATGTGCAGGATGCTGACCTTGTCATCACGGGGGAAGGGCATTCTGATGAGCAGACTCTGATGGGCAAGGTGCCGCATGGGGTGCTGACTCGTGCAGAAGCGGCAGGGGTGCCAGTGCATCTGCTTTCTGGCGGTGTTGATGATGCGGATCTGCTTATGCAAGCTGGTTTTGCCACCGCTGGCAGCATTAATGAAGGTGATGGCCGTCATTTGTGCGATCTGCTCATTCCTGAGACGGCAAAGAGTAATCTTGTGAAGAGTGTTATTAAGCTTTTGAAAAATATTACGAAAACCACCTACTAGAACAATTCTAAAATAATTTTGATTACAAACTTACTTAGATGAATATAAAGACTGTCTTTAACAATATAAGAGAGAAACAGCGTAAGGGACTGGAACATAACTACGACAAAGACCCAGGCGAGGCTGTGTTGTGCCATAATTGCGGAAGCATGGTGACGGGCAATTACTGCTCTGTGTGTGGACAATCGAGAGAAACGAAGCGATTGTCGCAGCGTCAAACATTTGTCCATATCCTTGCCACGCTCATCTTCGGCGACAATAGTTTCTTCACCACGGTGCGTGATTTGCTGTGGCGCCCGGGCTATGTGGCGCACGACTACATCACATGAAAGCGCGTGCCTTATTCCTCTCCGATGCCGTTGCTGGTTCATTTGGTCGCTGTGTTTGTCATTGTGGCGTTTTTCTTCAACTATGATGTGGATGGTGAGGAAGTTATGAACGAAAGCATTTACGAAACCGTGCATTCGGTGGTATTGACGAATACCATCACATTCATTGCTTCGTTCTTTAAGAACAAGGTATTCTTGGCATTGGCAGGAGCATTTCTCATGACGCCAGTGTTTAAGCTTATGTTCAGAAAGCAGACAATAACACGCTATGACGGCAGTAAGTCGCCGATGAACATGGCAGAACACTTCCATGCTCTTGTGTATCATTCGAGCCAGAGTGTTTTGCTGTCATTTTTCTTCATGGCAGTCGAGAGCCTTGTGCCAAACCCTTCCTCATTGGCATCCTTAGAGGGCGCAATAAGGGTACTGGTGTTTGTGTGGCTCTATCGTCAGCTTTTTGAGATTTCATGGCTGCGAGCCTTCTTTCTCACTCTTGGCTCCCTCTTTCTTGCCATGGTTTGTATCATCTTAGCTAGTATTTTTGTAATTAGCATTTTCAATGCTTTTGATGGAGCGTGAGGAAAACGAGTAGCCCTTAACCGGTGTGAACATTGTTTTCCAATACCTAAAAACAGTACGATTTTTCAAACAATGAGGCGTATTCCCATCTTTTATTATGCTTTTTAGGTTGTTTCGAAAAATAGTAGTAACTTTGTCGGTTGAAAAATGCGAAAATTTATTGATCGTGCATTGAACTATTAGTACTTATGAAGATTACAAGTCGTTTCCTTTTGGGCGCTATCGCCCTACTATGGGAAGCTGCAGTGTTAGATTCATGCCAGGAGTATACCCTTGACACCTCTTATCTCTACAACTATTCCCAGTACGAGAATTTCCGTGCCATCACTGTTAATAATCCATGTGATGACCATTATCTTTCCATCTACTATGATCAGCCATTCTCCGAAGAGGGTGGTGTGCGTGCTAAGGAGTATCTGAGCGGCAAGGGCCCATTCACGATGAAGCTCAATGTGCCATCGCATGTGCAGCAGCTGTATGTGGTGGACAATGGTGTGCTGACGGTACATCCAGTGAGCGATCTGGAAGTGGGTGCGAAGACAAGGGGATTGGAATACACTCAAGGAGAGCTGGATGCGCTCTATGGCCATGTCACATCGACTTACTTGCCAACAGCACAATATAATGTTACGGGCGATGACCTCTTCAAGTGTACGGATATACGATTGGAACGAGATGGTGAACATGACGATCAGGATATTACTGCTTTCAACATCAGTTTGATTGACTTGATGAATAAGGCTTGGAACAGTAGTGGTACATATACTGGCGAAAAGAAAAACTTCATTGGCAATCTCTTTGCTTATGTCTATCCAAAGGAAAAGCAGCATCATCTGACTCTTGAGGATTGTATTTTCTTCGGTGCAAACCCTGATGGTTATGCTTCTGGAACTAAGTTTAGTACTCACATGGAGGCTGTGCATAATGAAATGGGGCTTGCTGAAGCAAATAAGAAACTATGCCCACTGAAGCAGATATCAGCAGGGACATTGCGTGAGATGGGAAAGTATGTACACGACAACAAATCAAGTCTTACGGCAGATCTAATTAAAACCAAATATAATGTATGGCCACTGCTCAATGCCCATGTGAAGAACAGACCACATATTGTTATCTCACTTCCTGTTGGTCATACTGATTTATTCCCGAATGGTTGCGAGGGTTACAATCTTGGCTTTGTCTATTTGGGTGGTCAAAACTTGCGTTTTACTACTCCTGCATTGAATATCGGATTCCCTGGACCTGCAGACAATCAATATGGACAATACGCAGAGAAAGGAAACTATCTCGGATACGAGCTTGATTATAAAAATGCATCGTATGACAATGACGAAAACGGTCTTCACTATGGCCCAAATGTCAACGATGGCAAATTCGTTCTTGACCGCCACGTAGCCAACGGTTTTATCTGGCACTTCGATTATACTTATGATGGAGTAAAAAGAGAGTATGATGTGCTCGGTATGGATAACCAATATCCATTCAACAAGCAAACTTTCTACGATGCAGACTATGCCGACTATAAGGTGCTTATCTCTACAGACCCAGAATATCTGAAGCCTGTGGAAGAGCTCCTTAAGCCTATTCATACACCATTTACGCTTGAAGAAGGTTATTACCTCTTTGAGGATACCTATCCAGATGAAGGGGATTATGATTATAATGATGTCATCGTGCAGTATGAATGGCGTTACTATCCAGAGGACGATCAGCACAGGCAGCATGTCAACCGCGTGAACTGCACGCTCGAAGGCTATGCTTGTGCATATACTAACACTTTCGGCTTCATCAATACCCATGAGGATGCAGCACAAAGACATCATCCTCTTTTTACTGGTATTCATGGCAAAATGAATGTAACGCAGGAGCCTGATTTCATTGACCTCGAAGCTGATAATACGATTGATATTGAGTATGAGTTTGTGGGAGATAAGGACTACATCTATCCATATCTAAGTAATGAGCGAGGCGAAGTATATGAACAACGGACAGGTTCCTATAAAGGGCCTTTTGTTCTGAAGGTTCCTGAAGTCCTTGAGAAAGATCCAGATGTCCCTGATGCAAAAAAACACGAGTTCCGATGGACGATAGAAGGTGCTCGTTTGAAAGATGCTTACAAATCAATCACTAGTGCTGGCTGGTATCTACCAGGGAATATCAAAGATGGCAGCAAGCTAATGAAGCGTCACGAATTTACCGAAGGCCTTAGCGAGTAAATTGCAAGTTAAAAGGGGTGACAAAAGAAGAATCGGAATTGTAAATCACTTGTTTTTAAGTATTTACAATTCCGATTAGTGGAGCTGGAGGGGATTGAACCCTCGTCCAAACAAGGAAGCCATACGCTTTCTACATGCTTATCTCAGCCTTCGGTTTTCGAGCTGTGGCAAGACCTGAGCCACCAACCACAGCCTTATCCTCTAAAGCTTCACCTATGCATCGAGGCATGCATAGGCTATTCCCGATTTTATAGCACCGCTGATCAGAACGCTTCAGGACGGATAGCTTTCTGGGCGATGTCTCGTTCCCTCGCCTAGCAAGGGAATAAAGCTAATCTACTATACTTCGATTAAGCAGCGAGAGCGTAAGAAGTTTCGCCAATTAATTCTTTGCAGGCTATGATTTAAGTGAGGACCAGCGACTCACTGCATGCTTACGCACCACTTCATCTCGCTGTCAAATCCAGTCAGCCCCTTGATTAAAATAAGGATTCCACGCTTCTTTCGTGGAGAGATTTCCGTTTTGCGGTGCAAAAGTACATTCTTTTTTTCTATTCACAAAATTTTTTTGCAATTAAGTAGGTGATCTTAATTATTTTTATTACCTGCTTATTTGTTTTTCTTCTTTTTCAATCTGTCGGCTATTTCCCACTGAATGGCTGCCGATTCTTCATCGCCGAGGGCAGAGTAGATGTCGCCAAGGAGCTGATGAGAAGAAATGTTTTCTTTTTTGAGAGAGGTGCAGCGCAGCAAGTCGTTGAGAGCCAAGTCGTAGTTCTGCATGGCAAAGTTGGTCTTGCCACGGGTGTAGATTGCTTTGAAGTGAAGTGGTTGAATGTCAAGTGCGCTGTTAGCAGCAGAGAGTGCTTGACGAAGCTTGCCTGAGCGAAGAAGCAGCTGTGCCTTGGCAACAAATGCGTCTGTGTAGCGCGGATTCATGCGTATGGCTTTGTCGAGATTGGTGATTGCTGCTTGAGTCTCGTTGAGATCTATGCATTCCTGGGCAAGGGCATAATACTCTGAGGCATAGTCGTTGAGAGTGGATTGCATCTGCTTCAGTTGTTCGTCCTTGTTTGCCAGTTGTTGCTGGAGCTGTTCAATCTTCTGGCGCAGTATGGTGATGATGCTGAGTTTGCGACGGAGATAGCGTCGGGCATAGTTTCGCTCAATGTCATAGCGAGCATGGATGGCAAGAAAGAAATGGTCAAGGCAGGCGCCGAAGTCGCCAGAATCGAAAGCTCTGGCAGCATCTGCATATTCAATATCTGCTGTGGCTCGCTTGAGTGCTTGCTGAAGCGCTTGAGGACTATTGAACTGCTTGGAAAACTGCGTGATAGTAGGGTTCACGAACACATCAGACGGAGATATCGGGTTGGTGAGCTGAAGTCCGTCAAGGCTTCGGCATCGGCTGAGAGCCACATAAGTCTGGCCTCCTGCAAACACGCCTCCTGTGAAGTCGATTGTGACTCGGTTGAAAGTGAGTCCTTGGCTCTTGTGAATTGTTATTGCCCATGCTAATCTCACAGGGAATTGAGTGAAAGTGCCAAGTTCTTGTTCTTCTATTTTATGTTCTTGCTCATTGTAAGTGTAGCGCACATTTGCCCATCTTGCCCGCTCCACATCGTAGTCGTTGCCATCGTCGGTGTGAATGTAGAGGTAGCGACCTTCATCGTCAATGCCTGTAATCATTCCGATTGTGCCGTTCACCCATCGGTGATCCTGATCATTTTTGATGAAGATTATTTGTGCTCCCACCTTGAGCTCGAGGTCAAGAAGTGTAGGGAGCATGGTGTCGGGGAATTCGCCTTGTATGTCGCCAGGGAATATTGTTGGATCGCCTGGCAAGTCGGAGAGGCTATGCTGATTGATGTGGTCAACCACATCGCGACGAGCTGCAAGGGTGATGGATAAAGTGTCGGGAGAAGAGTTGTCTTGCCCTACGCAAGTGTTGAGAAGTTGGAGGTCTTGTGCTGTTGCTGTGTTGTTGCGTATGTGGTCAAGAACAGTGATGAACGCGGTGTCTGTCTGACGATACACTTTTGTCAACTCTATGGAAACGAGCTGAATCTGATGAAAAACGCGTGCGGAGAAAAAGTGAGGTGTGTCGTAGAATCTCTGCAGAATGTCGCGCTCGTCTCGTGTCACTACAGGCTCGAGCTGGAACACATCGCCTACAAAAAGCAACTGCTTTCCTCCGAAGGGGAGGCGTGAGTTGCCTGAGTAAGTGCGGAGAATGCGGTCAATAAAGTCGATAGTGTCGGCTCTCACCATTGAAATCTCATCAATGATGATGAGGTCGAGCTGCTTGAGAAGCTTTATCTGCTCTTTGTTGTACTTGAGAAATTCTCGTATTCGCCTGCCTTGGAAGCGGCTGTCGTCGGGCACTAATGGCGAGAATGGCAAATGGAAAAAGCTATGCAAGGTGCTTCCACCTGCATTGATGGCGGCGATGCCTGTTGGAGCAAGAACTACATAGTTTTTCTTTGTGGTGGAGCAGATGTATTTGAGGAAAGTGGATTTGCCAGTACCCGCTTTGCCTGTGAGAAAGAGGGACTGGTTGGTGTGTTGCACCAAATCGAGTGCATTCTTGAATTGTGGGTTGGATGTGTCGATTTGGAGTTGTTCCATCTCTTTTTATAGTCTAATCTTCATTTTCCTCATTCCAGAATTCCCATGATGCAATGGCTTGCAAGATGAGCATCTCAAGTCCATTCTTCACTGTGGCTCCTTTTGCTGCGCCACGCTTCATGAAGAGAGTTTCTTCAGGATTATATACGAGGTCGTAGAGCAAATGGCGGTTGGTGAGGCAGTCGTAAGGAATGTCAGGACACTCTTCTGTGTGAGGATACATGCCGCTTGGGGTGCAGTTGACAATGACTTCATACTCGTTCATGGCCTCGGGAGTGAGGGAACTGTATGTGACACAGCCAGGGCGTTCATAACGGCTGACAAACACCGTCTCGAGGCCGAGTTTTTGAGTCAGTCCATAATGTATGGCTTTTGATGCACCTCCTGTGCCGAGGATGAGAGCCTTGCGATGGTGTGTTTTTAGGAGTGGCTGGATGCTGCGCACGAATCCAATCACATCGCTGTTGAATCCCTTAAGAATAGGATTCCCTTTGGAATCGTGACGGACACGCACCACATTGACGGCGCCGATGGCGCGTGCCTCAGGAGCTATGTCGTCAAGGTATTCCATCACTTTTTGCTTGTATGGAATAGTGACATTGAGACCGCGTAGCTCAGGGTGGTCAGCAAGCACTTGTGGCAATTCATCAATGCTTGGCAACTCGAAATTGATGTATTGCGCATCAATGCTTTCTGCACTGAACTTATCGTTGAAGAATCCTTTTGAGAAGGAGTGGCCAAGTGGATAGCCAACAAGTCCGTATTTGTCCATAAAGACTCACCCCCGTCCCCTAAAGGGGAGTAGAATGATTTGTGGGAGTGTATTCTACTTCAAATCTCGCCCCAGCCACCTCCTTTCAATGGAGAGGAACAATCGGTGGGGTGATACTTTTGTTTGTTATTGTTTTTATTTATTTCTCAGCAGTATATAAGATGCACATGCCGAAAATGAGTCGCTTGTATGCTGCATTGTGGAATCCAGCCTGTGTGATGATAGCTTGCATGCGTTCTGCCTGTGGCACAGCGTCCATGGTTTCTGGCAGATAAGAGTAGGCAGAAGCATCCTTAGAGAGTTGTTTGCCGAGCAAAGGCATTACCGCTTTCTTGTATATCCAGAAAAGCTGCTTCATTGGAAAAGACACCGGGGTGCAGAGATCCACAACGCTGAGATGGCCATTAGGAGCCAGCACGCGGTGCATCTCTTTCAGGCACTGATCGAGGTTTTGGAAGTTGCGCAAGGCAAAAGCAGATATTACCGCATCAAATGTGTCTGACTTGAAAGACATGTTGGCACAGTCTTCGTTGCGAAATTCAATCTTGTCCAACAAGCCTAAACGGGTAATTTTCTCTCTGCCAATCTGCATCATTCCTTCACTAATGTCGCAGCCAACGATGTGAAGAGGATTGAGCTTTTGCTGGGCAAGGATTGCAAAATCGCCAGTGCCTGTAGCAATATCAAGCACTTCTCCCTTGCCTGGCTCCCCGTGCTTAGAGGTAAAAAATGGCTTGAGGTAGTTGATTGCTTTCTTGCGCCAGATTTGGTCTATTCCAAATGAAAGAGAATGATTCAGAAGGTCGTAAGAGTGGGCAATGTTGTCAAACATTTTTTCAACTTGCTCACGCTTGCTACCTTCTGAATCGTAAGGCTTTATTTCTTCTTGCTTATACATTTATCGAGTTGCAAGATACTCGTTTACGCTCTTTTCAATAACAGCAGCTAGGTCATCGCAGTCAGTCTTCTCAAATTTCTCACCGATGATGCCTTCATAAAGCTCGATGTAACGGTCAGATACAGACTCTGCATACTCGTCAGTGATTTCTGGCATTGTCTGTCCTGGCTGATTCATGAAGTTGTGGTCAATAAGCCACTGGCGAACAAATTCCTTTGAGAGCTGCTTCTGTGGCTCTCCCTTCTCAAACTTCTCTTCATAGCCTTCTGCATAGAAGTAGCGAGATGAGTCTGGAGTGTGAACCTCGTCAATGAGGTAAACCTTGCCATCATACTTTCCGAACTCGTACTTTGTGTCAACAAGGATGAGCCCCTGCTTAGCTGCGATTTCCTGACCGCGAGCGAAGAGCTTGCGAGTGTAGTCTTCCATCACCTCATAGTCCTCTTTGCTCACAATGCCCTGAGCAATGATTTCCTCCTTAGAAATATTGAGGTCGTGTCCTTCGTCTGCCTTTGTTGTTGGAGTGATGATAGGCTCTGGGAAACGCTCGTTCTCACGCATACCGTCAGGGAGCTTCACGCCGCAAATTTCACGGCAGCCATTCTTATAGTCTCTCCATGCAGAACCTGTGAGGATGCCACGGATGATCATCTCAACACGGAATCCTTCGCACTTGAGGCCAACAGTGACCTGTGGGTGTGGAGTAGCAAGCTTCCAGTTTGGACAGATGTCAGTAGTTGCATCGAGGAACTTTGCTGCAATCTGATTGAGTACCTGTCCCTTGAAAGGAATACCCTTTGGCAATACAACATCGAATGCGGAGATACGGTCGCTGGCAATCATGACCATGATATCGTCATTGATGAAATAGCAGTCGCGAGTTTTTCCGCGATAAACACCTGTCTGTCCAGGAAAGTTGTAATCAGTTTTTAATAAAGCGTTCATCTTTTTTGTCTTTTTCGTATTTATTATATGCGTTTACAATTCTTGTTACGAGACGGTGGCGAACGATGTCTTTCTCATTCATCTCAATGAACGAAATGCCCTTCACTTCACTCAGCACTTCCTTTGCCTCTTTCAGCCCGCTCTTCACACCTCGTGGAAGGTCAATCTGAGTCATGTCGCCAGTAATAATCATCTTCGTGTTCATGCCCATTCGGGTCAAGAACATCTTAATCTGCTGAGTGGTGGTGTTCTGAGCCTCGTCGAGAATGACTACGGCATCGTTGAGAGTGCGTCCACGCATGAAAGCAAGAGGCGCAATCTGAATAATGTTCTGCTCCATGTATTCTGTCAGCTTCTGTGCAGGAATCATATCTTGCAGAGCATCATACAGAGGCTGCAGATAAGGGTCTATCTTATCCTTCATGTCGCCAGGGAGGAAGCCAAGCTTTTCGCCAGCTTCTACTGCTGGGCGAGAAAGGATGATTTTGCGAACCTCTTTGTTTTTTAGTGCTCTTACAGCAAGTGCAATGCTCACATAAGTCTTGCCAGAGCCAGCAGGGCCTATGGCAAACAGCATATCATCAGTATTATAAGCTTGAACAAGCTTCATCTGATTCTCGCTTCTTGGTGCGATAGGCTTTCCCGTCACGCTATAGCAGATAGCAGAGCTGTCGGTGGCTTGAGTTTGAGATTCTCCCTTGATGATTGAGAGGATTGTCTCCTCATTGAGTGAGTTAAACTTTGCACAATGCTGTTGCATCTTCTCGATGTTCTCTTCAAATGCACACATCTCCTCCTCGTCGCCCATCACTTTTATGATGTTGCCACGAGCTACAATGCGTAGCTTAGGGTACAGAGCCTTAATCATCTGCAAGTGAACATTGTTCACACCATAGAATGTAACGAGGTCGATGTCCTCAAGCACTATCATTTTTTCTATCATAGTGCAAAGGTAGGGAAAACTGAGTATAAAAACAAAAAACGAAAAGTAAAACTTTGTTTTAAGCTGAAAACAAAATAAAAAAGCCTCCGAATGTGGTGTTCGGAGGCTGTTGGATTGTTTGTGTTTAGTAATTATTCTGCTGCAGGTGCCTTTTCGTACACTTTTTCGAGAGTGTATTCAGGGTCGTTGTTGTTCCATGCATCAACCATGATTTTCACGATTTCCTCACCGTTGGCAATGTACTCGCCAGTGGCATGGTTCATAAGGCCGAATGCATCATCGCCTACAAGGTCGTAGCCATTGTCCCAGAAGAAGCCAGTCATCTGGTGATCACGCATAGCTTTGCACACATATTCAAGATAGTACTTGCGGAATGCTTCAGCTCTTTCGTCAGCGCGGTGCACGCAGCCGAACTCGCCAAGATATACAGGGATTCCGTTCTTGACATATTTCTCGTAAAGGCGGTCGAGCATGCCTGTGTATGTGCTTTCGTCAGTGCCCTCAACGATGTCTTTACCTGTGTGGCCCCATTCGCTGTGCAATCCGCTGCCTGCATAATCCCAAGGGTCATAGCTGTGAACTGCAACGAGCAATTTCCCTTCAACCTTGTCTTTAGGAAGCACCATGTGCTCGATGGTCAAATCTGGGTTGCATACATATCCAGGAACACCGATATAGCGAGTTTCGTTCTCTCCGCCAACAGCACGGATAGCATCAACGGCTACCTGATTCCACTGATTAAGAACATCATACTGCTTGCCACCATCAGTGCGGTTTCTGCCGTTGCCCCATTCGCCATCTTGAATCTCGTTCATTGTCTCAAACACGAGGTACTTGCCTTCGTCCTTGAAACGAGTTGCAATCTGGCTCCACACAGCACTTAGCTTCTCCTTGATTGCCTCATTCTTTGCGGAGTCATTTGCCGCTTCTTCCAAAGCAAGCCAATATACAGGGCGAAGACTCTCATCCTTTTCTGCCCCAAAGCCATCGTGGTGAACATTGAGGATAACCTTCAAGCCTGACTTCTTAGCATAGCCAACGATTTCAGCTACACGCTCCATCCAAGCCTCTTCTATCTTATATTCAGGAGCTTCGCCAATGTGTCCCATCCATGTTGTAGGGATGCGAACGGAGCCAAAGCCTGCTGCTTTCACCTTGTCGAAAGTTGCTTGAGTGGCAGCTTGATCATGCCACAAAGTTTCACCAGACACACCTTTCTCGTGTGCATCCATGCTGTTGCCAAGGTTCCATCCCATGCCCATAGACATGACGAACTCCAAGGCTGTTTCATTCTCGTTTTCTTCTGTGGCTGCAGGCTTGTTTTGTGTACAAGAAGCAAAAGCAAACACTGCAGCTGTCATCATCAGGATTTGACAGGCTTTTCTAAAGATTGTTTTCATTTCCTTTTTGTTTTTTAGGTTTAGTAAATGTCTGTGCAAAGATATGCAATTATTTCTAATGAAGCAACACTTACTTGCTAAAATAACCAATAGCTAATTGATGATGCGTCTTTTCTGCTATTTCAAATCGTGGTTCATCATCCTATACTCTGCCATTTGCTCGTACTTTGTGCCAGGACGGCCATAGTTGGCATATGGGTAGATGCTGATGCCTCCACGAGGGGTGAAGATACCTGTTACTTCAATGTACTTTGGATCCATGAGGCGGATGAGATCCTTCATAATCTTGTTGACGCAGTCTTCATGGAAATCGCCATGATTACGGAAGGAAAATAAGTATAGTTTGAGTGATTTGCTTTCTACCATTCTCTGGTCAGGCAGGTATGAAATGCGGATTTCTGCAAAGTCTGGCTGTCCTGTGATAGGGCATAGGCTTGTGAACTCAGGGCAGTTGAAACGAACCCAGTAGTCGTTCTCTGGATGCTTGTTCTGAAATGATTCCAACACTTCAGGAGCATAGTCTTGACGGTATTCTGTCTTCTTGCCTAATGCTTGAAGGCCTTCTTGTTCTCTATTCATATTTCTTTGATTGCAAATGCATTGTATGAGATGTTGTCGTCGTATACATCGGTGTCTTCTACCTTCTTGACGCGCTTCACGATTTGGATGGTGACGGGCAGAACGATGATTTCGTAAAGGGTCTTGGCAATGACTTGAGTAATCATGAGGTTGAGCATCACTTCTAGTGGCACCATTGGCTCTCCGTTGATGAGGAGAGGGAAGAGGTAGAAGGCAAGGGGGAAGAAGATGATGGAGTCGGCTCCTTCACCAGCAAGTGTGGAGATGATGGCGCGGAGTGAGAAGTAGTAGTTGTAGTGGCCTTTGTTTCGATCTGCCATCTTCATCTTACTCATTACCCAGGCATTGAGGAATGAACCCACGATGAAGGCAAGGAGGCTTGCAACTGCTACTTGCGGAGCAAATGTAAACACCTGCTTGAAAGCTTCATCACTGCCAGGTTCTATAGGAGGAAGTGCACAGGCAATGCCTCCAAGGGCTACGATGAAGAAGTTCATGAGGAATCCCATCCAGATGATGAGTCGAGCCTTGCGGAAGCCCCATACTTCTGCTATCACATCGTTGAGAATGTAAGAGATTGGAAAGACAATGAAACCGCAAGTAAGGGATATAGGTCCCCAGAGATGAAAGACTTTGGTTTCGAGAAGGTTGGCTGCAACAAGGCAGATACAAAAAACGATTCCTATCAGCATGAAGGAAACGCTCACAGTACGAGTTTGTTTCATTTTTTTTGTTTTGTTTTTTTCGTGGTTAATACAATGACACGCTTGTTTTTTTCGAGGTGGTCAAGCACTCGGAAAAGCCATCAGGTTCCTCTTGCTTTTGAGAGGTGATTCCCTTGTTTGATTTCTTTTCGGCTGCAAAGTTATGAAAAAAGAATGGAATGTGAGACAAAAAAGAAGAGGAAAAATTTTTTTCATTCAAATGTTCTTAATATCTTTGCAAAAAACTTTAGCATATCCCTAACTTGGCTTATTCATGGGAGTAACAGGGAGTAAAGCTAAAGCAGGAGTTAACTCCATGAATATATAAGATAAAAAACTTAAAACATATTATGAAAAAGGGTATTGATTGTTTCATCGCTTATTCTGGAGATGAAGCAACGCAGAATATTATAAAGCAGTTTCAAGCAGAGTCGCTGGTTAATAATATATATGTGGCTGTAGGTGAAGGAGAGGAGTGCGACTTGCAAGGCTGTGAGGTTTGCCGTGAACATAATGTTTTAAGCTCAAAATCCCTAAAATGGGTGAATGAGCACTTGTCGTCTGAGTTTGCTCTTTTTGTGAAGAAGGGTTCTGACTTCCAGCTTGGCTATCAGGCTCTTCGTCGAATGTATAGTGTGGCAAGGAGTGTTGATGCTGCCATAGTGTATTCTGACAGATATGACAAGAAGGGTGACGAAGTGATAGCGCATCCTACTCAGGATGTGTTCTTCGGCAGTGTGCGTGATGACTTTGATTTCGGCTGTTTCTTCATGGTGGCAAGAAACACACTAAACAAGTATGTTGAGAGCAATGCTGATGCAGACTACAGGTATTCAGCATTGTATGACTTGCATCTGTTCAGTCTTCGCCGCAAGAGAAATGCTTCCTTGTTCCATATCCGCGAATACCTTTACACAGTCAAGGAAGTGGACATGAGAAAGAGCGGGGAGAAGCAGTTTGACTATGTAGACCCTCGTAACCGTGATGTGCAGATAGAGAGGGAGCAGGTATGCACAAAGCACCTGAAAGAGATTGGCGCCTACATTGCCCCAGGGAGTGTGGTTGAGGTGTCGGTGGATAAGTATGACTTCGCCACAGAGGCTTCTGTCATCATTCCTGTGAGAAATAGGGTGAAGACCATTGAAGATGCTGTGAGAAGTGCTTTGTCGCAGAAGGCTGAGTTTGCCTTCAATGTGATGGTGGTAGATAATCTCTCCACAGATGGCACTACAGATGTGGTAGAGAAGCTTGCTGCAGAGGATGAGAGAGTGGTGTTGATAAAGCCTGATAGAAATGACCTCGGAATTGGTGGATGCTGGAGCTTGGCATTCAATGACGAAAGATGTGGCAGATTTGCTATTCAGCTCGACAGCGACGATCTGTACAGTGGCCCTGACACATTGCAGCGAATCGTGGATAAGTTCTATGCCGAACGATGCGGAATGGTGATTGGCTCATATCGTATGTGCAATTTCCAGTTGGAGACTTTGCCTCCAGGACTTATCGACCACAAGGAATGGACCGAGGAGAATGGAAGGAATAATGCTTTGAGAATCAATGGACTTGGTGCTCCTCGCGCATTCTTCACTCCATTACTGAGAAAGATAGGAATGCCAAACACAAGCTACGGCGAGGACTATGCTGTAGGCTTGGCATTCAGCAGAAAGTATAAGATTGGCAGAATCTACGATGAGCTTTATCTCTGCCGCAGATGGGAAGGAAACAGTGATGCGGCTTTGAGTCCAGAGAAGATTGTGATAAACAATTGCTACAAGGACAGTATCCGCACCATGGAGATTATCGACCGAAGAAGGCTAAATGAGTTCTGGGACTGTGGCATCACGGCTCAGGATGCAAAGAATCTGCTTGAGGAACAAAAGGAGCAGTGGAAGGATCTGAGGGAGAGATATGAGCAGTTGGTCAATGTGGTGACAACAGACTTCATCCTCGACAATGGCTGCAAGCTGGCTGCTCAGTACAATCCTGCCAGAATAGTATCTACTGGGGCAAAGGTGGATGCGCAGAGCATCAGCCGCCGTCCTTGCTTCCTTTGCGATGTGAACAGGCCAGAGGAGCAGATTAGCTACCCTCTGCTGAAGAAGTATCATTTGCTTGTCAATCCTTATCCTATACTTCCTAATCATTTCACTATTCCGCTTCGCCTTCACAGTGACCAGAAGATAAAGGATTACTATGAAGACATGATGGAGATAGCGGATATGATTGGTGATGAGATGATGGTGTTCTACAATGGCCCTCAGTGCGGGGCAAGTGCTCCCGACCACATGCACTTCCAGGCAGGAAGCAGAGGTGTAGTGCCTTTGGAAAGAGACTGGACAGAGAAGTATCGCTACAGTCGTTCCAGAGTGTATCCAATCAGCGAGAATGAGTATCTTGAGGCAATGACTCTTGAGCAGGTGGCAGACAACACAGGCGTGTTCAGCTTGAGAGGCTATGTATGCCCAGGTGTGGTGATTGTGACAAGAACTCCTAAAGCAAATAAATTCCTCTTTAATAAAATATACAATTCGCTCCCAATACCAGAAGGGCAGATAGAGCCAATGATGAATATCATGGCATGGAAAGAGGCAAGCTCTACAGATGGCACCCCTCGCATAGTGAGTGTTATTCTGCCAAGAAGGAAGCATCGTCCTGATTGCTACTTTGCGGAGGGAGACGGCAAGATTCTAGTCAGCCCAGGAGCTCTCGACATGGGAGGCTTGCTAATAACTCCGCGTGAGGAAGACTTCAAGAAGATGAATATGGACATAGCCCGAAACATCATTCAGGAGTGTGCGATGTCGCTCGATGACGAGCTCGCTATGATCCTGAAATTCAAGGGGGGGGGGTATTTGACCGGTGAATCCAAGAAAAAGCGACAGGAGGCTTTAAATCATGCAAGAAAAGAGTCTTAGTGTAGGCATACTGAAAGCTGAAAAAGTACAGGTGGTTTTCCACGGAGAATATATGCTCTGTGGAAAATCTTTTGTTGGAGAACATGCTTTCTCTCTCAATGATGCAGGCGCTGTGTTTGTGCCTTCGTCGGGCGAGTGCTCTTTCACCATAAAAGATGTGGTGATAGGCATAGGCTTTCATTGGGAGAGGACTGAGCATCAAACCTTCCGTGGAGTGCTGAAGCTGATTGATGAGGAAGGAATGCTGAGAGCCGTGAATGTGGTTCCTGTTGAGACTTACCTTGCCAGCGTCATCAGCAGTGAGATGAGTGCCAATGCATCGATGGAGTTGCTTAAAGCTCACTCTGTGATTTCGAGAAGCTGGGTGCTGAGGCAGATGGAGCATAGCATTCCTGTGACAGCAGCTGAGGATGAGGAGGAAGTGAGAGATGATTTCATTGTGAGATGGTATGATAGCGAAGGGCATACTCTGTTTGATGTGTGTGCCGATGATCATTGCCAGCGCTATCAAGGCATAACAAGGCAGAGCAATCCTAATGTGGTTGAGGCTATTGAGCAGACTCGGGGAGAGGTGCTGATGAGTGAGGGAGAGGTGTGCGATGCCCGATTCTCGAAGTGCTGTGGCGGTGTACTCGAGACCTTTGAGAACTGCTGGCAGCCAGTGCATTTCCCATATCTTGTGACAAAGGCTGACCCTTATTGCAACACAACCGACAAGAGGATTCTTAGTCAGGTGCTTAACAACTACGATCAGGAGACTGTTAACTTCTACCGCTGGGATGTGAAGTACACAGCTGAGGAATTAAGTGAACTTGTGAAGAGGAAGTCGGGTATTGACTTTGGCGTGATAACAGATTTGATTCCTGTGATGAGGGGAGAGTCGGACAGAATAGTGCTGTTGAAGGTTGTGGGAGATAAACGAACTGTCACGGTGGGCAAGGAGCTTGAGATAAGGAAGTGGCTTAGCGAAAGCCATTTGTATTCAAGCGCTTTTGATGTAGAAAAGACTTCAGATGGCTTCATCCTGCACGGAAAAGGGTGGGGACACGGAGTTGGTCTGTGCCAGATAGGGGCAGCAGTTATGGGAGAAAAAGGGTTTAATTATAGAGAAATACTGGAACATTACTATCCAAGTGCAACGGTGGAGAAGCTGTGGTAGATAAGAAAAAGCAACATAGTCCGTGGGTATGGATTCCCACCCTTTGCGCTGCCGAGGAGATTCCTACGGCAGTAGTGACATTCGTGGCTGTGCTGATGCTGCTGCAGTTTGGCGCCTCTATTGAGATGGCAAGCATTTACTGCGGATTGCTGTTCCTGCCTTGGGTGCTCAAGTCGTTCTTAAGGTCGAAGGTGAGGAATCAGGGCAACTTCAAGATGCATCTGCACATAGTGGAGTCGCTGATGTTTGCCTGCCTGATAGGTGTGGCGCTCTATGTGAACGAGTGCAAGGTTGTCCCCTTCATTCTCTTCGTCTTTCTGTTTGTAATAGCCTTCCTTTGTGCATGGCATGGGTTGTTGGCAAGGATGTACTACAACCGCATGCTTTACCCTCTGCAGCAAAAGATATATAACAAGACGAAGATGTTTGCTTCGCAATCCACAATAGTGCTAACCTACGGCGTGCTCATCATTGTGGCAGGCTTCTTCGAGGTGTTCTTCCGCAGCTATCAGAAAGCATGGGCAATGGAGAGCTACCTTGTGGCAGGGGTGTTCTTCGTTTTCTGTGCCATCAACTATTTGGTGCTGCTCAATCCGCGAGTGCACAATCCCTACAGATATGAATCACTCATCGGTGCATTCAAGAATGAGATGCACATAGTGGAAAGAATACAGCAGAAGCCCCACATCAAGGCTGTCATCATGAGTGCCTTCTTCCTCCTTTTGCCACAGGCGCTGATGTTCAACAGCCGAGTGTTCTTCCTTCTTGCCGATCCCGAAGATGGTGGCATGGGATGCTCTGTGCAGGAGGTGGGATTTGCTCAGGGAGCAATAGGAGTGATAGCCTTTTCTGTGGGAGCTGTGGTGGGCAGGTATCTGCTCGAGAAGAAGGGCGGAAAAGCCATGTTCTGGCCATTCTCCATTTTCCTCACACTCTCACCTGTGTTCTATATGTTCATGTCTCACAATCCTCTAATAGGCAATCTCGTAGCCCTCTGCTGCATGACCTTCTTTGCCCAGCTGTTCTTTGGCTTTGGCTCGAATGTGTGCATGCTGTTTGTTAGATACATTTCCGAGCAAAGGTACCGCAATGACATCAACTTCCTCTATGTTCCGCTGGTGGCAGGAGCAATGATTGTGCCAATGATGGCGTCAGGGTGGATGGTCACGCTTCTTGGCTTCAAGACCTTCTTTATTGTCAATATAGCTTGCGCCCCTGTGGCGTGGGTGGTGCTGTGGTGCATGAAAACAAAAAAGATAATAGTTCAAGATGAAAGAAAAAAAGAATAAACCATATCAGTGGGTGCCGACCCTCTATTTCAGCGAGGCAGTGCCTTTCTCTGCAGTCATGCTCATTTCCGTCATCATGTTCAAGGAACTTGGATTGTCTGATGGGCAAATCACCATGTACACAGGTTGGTTAGGTCTTCCTTGGGTGGTAAAGCCGCTGTGGAGCCCTATTATCGACAACCTCAAGACCAAGCACTGGTGGATTATCGCTACTCAGTTGACAATGAGCATCCTGCTTGCTCTCGTTGCATTCACTTTGCCTACGGATTATTGGCTGCAATGCACGCTGGCGCTCTTCATGATCATTGCCTTTGCCAGTGCCACTCACGACATCTCAGCCGATGGCTTCTACATCATCGGTTTGGAGGAGAAAGCGCAGGAGCTCTATGTTGGTGTGCGCAACACCTTCTATCGCATAGGCATGGTAGTGGGGCAGGGCATGCTCGTCATGCTTGCAGGTGCTTTGCAGAAGGGTTTGCTGGGCGATTCTTTGTCGGGAACCGAATACTCATGGGGCTTTGTCTTCATCGTATTAAGTGCATTGATGTTCCTGCTGTGCCTGTATCACAAGATTGCCCTTCCTAAGGTTGAAGATGCTTCGAAGGACAAGCAGTCTTTCGTGTGGAGCGAGCAGGTGAGCGAGTTTGGCAAGACGCTCAAGGTCTTCATCACCAAGCCTCACATCATCTCTGCCCTTTGCTTCATCCTCCTGTTCCGTCTTCCTGAGGGATTGCTCACCAAGATTGTGCCTCTCTTCCTCACTCGCGACCTTGCAGAGGGAGGTCTTGCCATGGACGACGTAAGCTTTGGCATGATTTATGGCACGCTTGGCGTCATCGGTTTGCTTGGTGGCGGCATTGTTGGCGGATGGGCAGTTAGCAAATGGGGACTGAAGAAATGCCTCTGGCCTCTTGTGCTCTGCATCACGCTGCCCGATCTTGTTTATGTCTATCTCAGCTTTGTGCCAACCAACAACCTATGGCTTATTGGCTCATGCGTATGCATTGAGCAGATTGGCTACGGTCTCGGCTTCGCAGCCTACACCCTCTATCTTGTCACCTTCTCCCGTGGCGAGCGCAGCACAGCCGTATTCTCCATCTGCACTGCCTTCCAGTATCTTGGAGGAGTGATGCTCCCTGGCATGGTCTCAGGCCTCATTTCCGAGAATGTAGGCTACCAGCAATTCTTCATCATCATCATGGCTCTGTGCTTGGTGACATTTGGAGTGACGGCAATAGTGAAATTAGATGATGGGGGAAAATAAGAAAATAAGAGCTGCAGGGCAAGATTAGCAATAACTATTTACCTACTATTCTCTCTGACATAGCATTGAGATACAAGCACTGTTGACGACTGATGACTTTGCTTTTCAATCCACCAAAAGAAAAGCGGAAGAACCGAAATTGTTGAAACACTCATCACTCATCACAAGCACCACTTAAGTACATGAATATTATAGCTTTAGATATGTGACGAGTGCTTTTTGACTCATCACCACTCATCACACACTCATCACACCAATAACACACAGAGTTTCAATCGACTAACATGCATCTGTGACGAGTGATGAGTGTTTTTGATTTTCTTACAGTCGCCATGCCTATGTGGAAATTGAGACGAAATGAAAAACACTCTTCACTCGTCATCAACAGAAGGAAACATACTGATATTCATTCCCTTAGAAGCATGAAGAGTGGATGAAGAGTGGATGAAGAGTGGAATAGCACTCTTCATCCACCCAACAAACTATCATTCAAACGATTAGGTAGCCATTATGAAGAGTGAAGAGTTTTTGAGTGAATTCATTTTTGCTGAGAATGCGAGTGTGCAACACTTGTCCTCACAAACATTGAAAAAAGCTCTTCATCCATTCACATTATTCGCCTTCACTGAATACGGTTATTCGCTTCCTGTGAATACTGTTAGTCAAGCCGTAAGAATGAGATTATTCATGCCCTGTGAATAAGGGTATTCACGCAGCGTGTATAAATAGGTTGTAGTCAATGTGTTTTCAACCGCTAAACTCGAAACCTTTTCGATAGCAAACACTTATTATTTGTTTTGGTAGTAACAAGGGGGTAGGGTGTAGTTTGATTTGTTATATAATACAAGAAAGTAGCCTTCTGTGTGAGGCTACTTTCTTGCTTATATATTATAATGTGTAGTCGGATTAGATGCCGAGCTTGCCCTTGAGCTTGTTGGCAGCATCGTCAACTGCTTGGCCAGCCTTTTCCTTTGCATTCTGAACTGCGTCGTTAGCCTTTTCCTTTGCTGCTTCCTTAGCAGCATCAGCAGCTTCGTTAGCCTTTTCCTTCACAGTCTCGGCTACATTTGTTGCTGCGCCTTCTGTTGCTTCTGCACCTTCTGCAGCCTTTACAGGGATTGCGTTAACGGCAGAAACGAGTGTAGAAAGAGTCTTGTTCTTTGATGCTACAGAGTTGATCTGCTCCTCGTGAGCTGCAATGAACTGCTTGATCTTTGCAAGGTAAGAAGCAGCTTCTTCGATCTTGCCTTCCTTCTGGAGCTTCTCTACGAATGCCTGTGCCTTTGTGAGGGTTGCTTCTGTGTCCTCAGCATTTTCTGACTCGATGGCAGAGTTGAGCAATTCGATAGCCTGGTCAGCATCTTCGATAGCTGGCTCTTCGATTGTGGCAGAGTCGCAGCATGAAGCAATTGTGTCACAGCATGATCCCTTACCGTCTGTCTTGCCATTGCAAGCTGAGAATGTAATGGCTGCGATTGCCATTACTGCAATGAAAATCTTTTTCATGTGATTTTGTTTTTGAATTTATTAGTTATTTGTGTTAATTGAATTCTTAATCGCTTCCAAATCTTTCTTCTTCGTCTTCGGATGTTTTTAAGCAATGTGTTTGCAAAGGTAACGAGTTTTTTTATTACCTTTGCACAAACATTATTTAAAATAGTATAAAAATACTGTGATGAAAAGATTTTTGCATTACATACTCCTTGTTTTGAGCCTTGTGGTTTGTTTTTCCTGCGGAGAGGATAGGACTCATGAGCTGGAGGAGAAGACTCAGCATAACCATTGGATTTTTGCTCAGTTGCAGGACTGGTATCTCTGGAATGATGAACTGGAGGAGTATGAGCCTGCATGGAGGGAGTTTTTTGCTAAGCCAGATGTGTTTCTCAGTTCTGTTGCAGGAAAGGCAAACAAGGCTGACAAGTGGTCGTATTTGGAAATAGACACATTGAGAAAGGATTTGCATACTCGCGGACATTATAATCACATTGATTCGTATGGCTTTGACTTTGTGCTGATGAATGACCCTACGGGGCAGACTACAAGGTCGTATGCAAGAGTCATCACCGTGTATCCTAATTCTCCTGCATCGAAAGCGGGGCTGGCGAGGAATGACTTCATCAGCGAGTTTGATTCTTTTAAGCTTTCAAGCAATAATGCTTCAAGGCTCGAAAAAGGGATGGCTAAGACTTTGACTGTGTGCAGATTGGGAGTGGGTGAGGAAAGTTTATTCTGGGAGGAAACAAAGAGCGTGGATCTGGCAGAGTCGAGATGTGTGGAGGATGTGGCTTTCCCTGTTGATACCATTCACATGGTGGAGGGGAGGAAAGTTGGCTATGTGATGTGCAACAGGCTTCTGCCAAGTTCGGAAGGAGACGGAGAGTCGAGGACTGCCGTTACCGACTATAAGGCACGGCTTGACGGACTGATGGGGAAATTCGCTGATGCTAAGGTGGATGAGCTCGTGGTGGATTTCCGCCTCTGCAACTTTGGCACTATGGAGATGGCTCGCAGGTTTGCAAGCTATATTGTTTCTCCAGCTAAGCTGAATGGTGTGTTTGCTAAGACATATTGGAATGCTAATTGTTCTGCAAACAATACGACTCTTCCTTTCGATACATCGGTGAGGAACCTTAACCTTAGAAGAGTGTATTTCATTACAAGTGAATATACTCAGGGGGCTGCTGAATGGGTGATTCATTCTTTGCAAAGTGCTATGGGCGAAGAGAATGTACTCGTCATTGGCAAGCCTTCTGCTGGACAGAATGTGATGACGGCTGAGGTTGGTAACAAATATCACATTTCTCTCTTCCCAGCAGTGGCTTATGTGGCCGACGGGGAGGGCAGCTATGAGTATGGCAGCATTGTGCCAGAGTGTGCCGACGATGAGTTTTTGTATATTGACCTTGAGAGCTATGGTTCAAGAAATGAAGCTCTTCTGCAAGATGCCATTTTTCATATATCGAATGGATATTTTGAGGGACAAAATGTCGAAGAGGGTGACAATATGTCCGAATCCGAGTAGAAAAAAGCCTTAGGGTACGCTATTTGTTATGCACTTGAAGTGAAAGTATGTGAGTGCTTTTGTGCTTTTCATCAGCTTGTGTGTGCTGTGACTTTTGCATAGAAGGACTCCTGGTATTAACATTAATTCAAGTGCAACTATGAACTTCAATCAAAACAATCAAGGCCAGCAAGAGACTGGCAAGGAGGTTCTTGAAAGGTATGCAATGAACCTCGTGGAGCGTGCCAGAAATGGTAAGCTTGACCCCGTCATTGGACGAGATGAGGAAATCAGACGAATTCTTCAGATTCTGAGCCGTAGAACTAAGAATAATCCTGTACTTATAGGCGAGCCTGGCACTGGTAAGACAGCAATAGTGGAAGGGCTTGCAGGGCGTATAGTTCGCGGTGATGTCCCAGACAATCTTAAAGATAAGGAACTTTACTCTCTGGATATGGGAGCGCTGATAGCAGGTGCTAAGTATCAAGGAGAGTTTGAGGAGAGGCTGAAAGCGGTAATCAAGGCTGTGGTGGAAAGTCAAGGTAAGATCATCCTTTTCATTGATGAAATCCACACTCTTGTAGGAGCAGGAAAATCGAGTGGAGCCATGGATGCCGCAAATATTCTCAAGCCAGCTTTGGCAAGAGGAGAGCTTAGAAGCATCGGTGCAACAACTCTGGATGAGTATCAGAAGTACTTTGAGCAAGATAAGGCCCTGGAGCGTCGTTTCCAAACTGTGATGGTAAGCGAGCCAGATGTGGTGAGCAGCATCTCTATCCTTCGAGGATTGAAAGAGAGGTATGAGAATCATCATAAGGTGCGTATCAAGGATGAGGCAATCATTGCTGCTGTTGAGCTTAGCAACCGTTACATCACGGAGAGATTCTTGCCAGATAAAGCCATAGACTTGATGGATGAAGCTGCTGCTAAGCTTCGTATGGAAAGGGATTCTTTGCCAGAGGAGCTCGATGAGATTTCTCGCAGAATTAAACAGCTGGAGATAGAACGGGCTGCTATCAAGAGAGAAGGTGATAAGGATAAACTTGCTGAGCTGAACAAGATCATCGGTGTTTTGCAAGACGATGAGCTTAAGCTTCGTTCAAAGTGGGTGAGTGAGAAGAGCCTTGTGGATAAGATTTCTCAAAACAAGCAAGAGATAGAAAGCCTGAAGTTTGATGCCGAAAGGGCAGAAAGAGAAGGTGACTATGCCAAGGTGGCTGAGATTCGCTACGGAAAGCTTAAGGCTCTTGCAGAGGAGATTGAACAGATTCAGAAGAGTCTTAACGACACTCAAGATGGCTCTGCCTTGATAAAGGAAGAGGTGAACAGCGATGACATTGCTGATGTGGTGAGTCGTTGGACTGGCATTCCTGTCAGCAAAATGCAGACATCTGAACGAACTAAGCTGCTCAACCTTGAAGCTGAGCTTCATAAGAGGGTAGTGGGGCAGGAAGAAGCAATTCAGGCTGTTAGTGATGCTGTGAGAAGAAGCAGGGCGGGGCTACAAGACCCAAAGAGGCCTATAGGATCGTTCATATTCTTGGGCACAACGGGCGTTGGCAAGACGGAACTTGCAAAGGCTCTGGCTGACTATCTCTTTGATGACGAAACAATGATGACTCGAATTGATATGAGCGAGTATCAAGAGAAATTCAGCGTCACTCGTCTCATTGGTGCTCCTCCTGGATATGTTGGCTATGAAGAGGGTGGACAGTTGACGGAAGCTGTTCGTAGAAAACCATATTCTGTAGTTCTGTTTGATGAGATAGAAAAAGCTCACCCTGATGTGTTCAACACTTTGCTCCAAGTGCTTGACGATGGTCGTCTGACGGACAACAAGGGCAGGACTGTGAACTTCAAGAACACAATAATAATAATGACTTCTAACGCAAAGAGGGATCAATTAAGGGAGATATTCCGTCCAGAGTTCCTCAATAGAATCGATGATGTCATTACATTCACTCCTCTGAATGAATCTGAAATTAAGCAGATTGTTCGGATTCAAGTTGATAAGGTTGTTAAGCTTGTAGCCGAGAATGGAGTGGCTATCAATGTGGATGATTCGGCAATAGAGCTAATTGCTCAAGCAGGATTTGATCCTCAGTTTGGAGCCCGCCCTGTGAAACGAGCTATCCAAGACCACTTGCTTAATGAACTCAGCCGAAAGATAATTGGCGGAGAAATTGACAAGGCTCTCCCTGTTGTTGTGAGTGCAAAAGAAGGGGCAGTTGTGTTCTCGCAAGATGTATGAGGTGAAATGAAGTATATAAATTAACGATTTGTTATTAGGTGGAGGCATATTTTCTCGATGTGTCTCTACCTTTTGTTTTGTGGCGATTTATATCCTAATTTTCCTATTTGTTCAACTGACTAAAAATACTGCGTTTTTTGAGTTAAAAATCTTTTGCTGATTATCAGCTATTTAGTCTGTTTTGCAAAAAAAAGAATAAAAAAAGTTTATTAAAAATTTGGTGGTTAAACGAAAAGTGCCTAACTTTGCACTCGCTTTCGGAAAGGAACTGAGGATAACACCTCAAGGACAATAAAATCGAGTGCGATTTGAGTTCTCCAATTCGAGACGAAAATCATAAGAATGAGGGCGTTTAGCTCAGCTGGTTCAGAGCATCTGCCTTACAAGCAGAGGGTCGGCGGTTCGAATCCGTCAACGCCCACCTCGTTAGAGATATAGAATGAGGCTCGCTAGCTCAACTGAATAGAGCATTTGACTACGGATCAAAAGGTTACAGGTTTGAATCCTGTGCGAGTCACTTTTTCTCGTAAATGATTCCTTGCTTTTTACAGCAAGGCATTATTTTGAAAGGGTAGGTAGGTAAGTGGTTAAAACGGGCAGACTGTAAATCTGTTGCCTTACGGCTTCGGCGGTTCGAATCCGTCCCTGCCCACTTCAAAATAACGAGATTCTGCGGAAGTAGCTCAGTTGATAG